>JAYEGD010000001.1:0-6564 GCA_034658915.1 Campylobacterota bacterium
AAAGACGAGGTACCCCTTGAGGGTGTAAGCTACAATCTGCTTCGTTAAAACCTCTTGAGGCACAATAAGTGCAACTGCGAGATTTTGCCTCACAGCTTATAGCTTCTCTTTTCATTGAATATGTCATTTATTATGGTCAGGCACTTACATCAAAGTATTGAAGAGTTTAAGAAATAAAATTTAGATATAATATATAAAACAACAAATAAAGAGTAAGCTATGGTTACAAAAGAAGATTTAGCAAATGCAATATTAGATTTAGGTACAAGCATGGATAAAAGACATGCTAAAACAGAAGCAACGGTTGAAAAAGTTTCAAAAGAAGTTGATAAAGTTTCAAAAGAAGTTGATAAAGTTTCAAAAGAAGTTGATAAAGTTACAAAACAAATTGACAAAGTTTCAAAACTAGTTGGAAATGTATCTAATAATCAAGGATATATAGCAGAAGAATTTTTTTATAACTCGTTATCATCAAACCCATCATTAAATGGAATCAAATATGATTTTACAGATAAAAATGCTTCAAGAAAAAGAGATGGTATTGAAGATGAGTTTGATATATTAATGGTAAATGGTAAAGATATTGCAATCATAGAAACAAAATACAAAGCACACTCAACAGACATAGAAAAATTAGTTACAAAAAAACTAGATAATTTTAAAAAGTTGTATCCAGAATATAAAGACTATTCACATCATTTAGCATTAGCAAGTTTTTATATCAATAATGATGTAAAAAAAGTAGCTAAAAATAACAATGTTATACTTCTACAAAGAAAAGGTGAATTAATAGAAACAATCTAACTATCACTGTAATAGCAAGGAGAACAAAACCTTGGAAAAGAACAAGTGAAAACTGCGAAAATGCGAGCTTTTAAGTATCGCATAAAGTGAAATAAAATAGTAAATAATAAGTCGTTAGCTCACTTGTCTTTCAAGTCAAGCGTTAGCTTGTAGATGAAGTATTTTATTTATATGGTTCAGTGTTAAAAAAAGTACAATACTACTTTGCAAAGTGAATAAAAATGTACAGTTACTTAAATAGTTTAAGGCTTCACAATATGCTAGGATTAAGAGTTGCAATTAGTGTGGCATTAGTCTTTTTAATAACGTCTATATTTAATTATGAACGAAGCTATTGGGCAGTAATTACTATTATTTCTGTAAATATTAGTGTCAATTTTGGAGATATATTAGCTCGCTCATGGATACGTCTTATTGCTAGTTTGTTAGGGCTTGTTTTTGGTACTGTTATCTACTACTTTTTTCTTCTACATGTAAACATAAATGTAATCTATCTGCTTCTTACATTATCTGCTGGAGTAGGGCTCTATTTTATGTTTGTCTCTTACTCACTCGCTATGTTTTTTAACTCTTTATTTGTTGTATTTATCTTTGCAGCGTTTAGTTCGTGGAGTGAACATTTACTTGTTGTAAGACTCTATGAAACACTTTTAGGCTCTACTGTATCGGTGGTTATTGCGTACATTTTAGCAACAAAAAGTTCAACGAAAACAATACTTACTCAAATAGAGGAACTTCACGCACAAACAAAAGAGTTTTTAGATAAGTTTGAGACAAAATTTGAAGATAGGTTTGTAGAATTTCAGCATATTCATCAAACTCAAAAAACAGTTTTAATGGCAATGGCAAACTCTAAATATGACTACACCAATAAGAGGTTTTACCTAAAGTCTAAGGAGGTTTTACTTCTTATTGATGAGTTGATTTTTGAGTTTGAGAGGTGGTTTGAGTTGTGGTACAAACTTAGTCATGAGAGCAAAAATAGCACTATGCAACAGATGTATGCTAATGTAAACTTTTTGTTAGAACACAACTTAGCACACATAGATTCCCCTCTCTCAAAATCCTACTCAGTGCATGAAAAAGTAATAACTCTTTACTATAACTCATTGGTTGAAAAAGTGACTCTACTAGATGAAAAAATGTTGGAATTAAAAGAGGTAAAACTATGAAAAAGGAATTACATGTACTCTATGTGGTTTGAAGAGCATGCAATAAAGCATGAAGAGATTATGAAAAGATTAGAGCATTTGAGTGATGAAGAGGTAATTGAGCATTTTGTTTATGAAAATATGCAAAAAAACGAGCCTACATTTTGCCCACTTTATGAGAAAAATGAAAAATGCCATGAGTTAAAAGAGCTAAACTGCTACTTATGCGGATGCCCAAACTTTAGGTTTGATGACAACGGTTATGAGCTAATTGATAACAAAAAACTAATGAGTAGATGCAACATAAACTCTAAAGATGGTGAGCAGTTCATTACTCCTAGTGCAATTCATCAAAACTGTACAAACTGCACAATTCCACACCACAAAGAGTACATAAAAAAACTTTTTAGTAGAAGTTGGCGTGAAATTATGAGTGAATTAGAGTGACTCTTTTTTGTATGTCTCAGGAATAGTTAAAATTGTAATGAGACTAACTAGTGACATAAAGTTACATATTTTAGGGGTTGTATTTAATGTGGCTCCGGATGCTGGATTCGAACCAGCGACCAAGTGATTAACAGTCACCTACTCTACCGCTGAGCTAATCCGGAATGTTTAAGAGCCGAAATTATAGTAAAAAAAATTATCTTTGTCAACCATAATCAAAATTTCTGAACATTCACCTTTTAACAAGCAATCCATCATCTACTAGCTGTTGAACAATATCTCTAAAAACTACAACTGCTGTTTGAGATGCGAAGTACTTCTTTTTTGGCTCTACTACTGTGACACCTATTGTATATTTACTGCTCTTGTCATTTGCAAAACCTATGAATGAGCTGTTGTATCTGTTTACATATTTTCCTCTGTGTGCAATATGTGCTGTTCCTGTTTTTCCACCAATTTCTAAACCATCAATAATTGTGTTTTTACCAGTTCCCTCTAAAACTGTTTTTATTAAAATATGTTTCATTTTTGAAGCAACTGCTGGTGATATTACCTGCTCTTCATCAATATTTTCAAAAACTATCTCTTTGTTGTTGTGGGTAATTAATTTTTTAACAATAAGCGGTTTTATAAGTTTTCCATCATTATTAAATGTATTGTAAGCTCTAACTAACTGGATTAAGTTAGCCCTCATTCCATACCCATAAGAGGTTGTTGCCTTATATATAGCTGCATGAAGCTTTTTAATAGATGGTATTGAGCCTCTTTTTTCATGATAAACATCACTTTTACTTTTTTGTGAAAATCCAAACTTTTTTAGTCCTGAGTGAAAATCTATTGGGTGTAGTTTTTGTGCCATAATTGACGTACCAATATTTGAAGAGTGGACAATGACATTTTCAGCAGATAACCAGTCGTACTCATGCTCATCTGTAATTACTTTTTTACCTATTTTGTATCGTCCATTATGTACATATACTAAGTCATAAGGATTTACTAATCCTTGTTCAAGCAGTAGTGCAAAAGTGATGGGCTTCATAACAGAGCCTATTTCAAAACTATACTCAAATGCAGAGTTGTTTAAAAACGTATATTCACTTTTTTTAATATCTGTTGGTAGATACCTATTAGAACTAGCTAACGATTTTATTTTACCACTTTTAGACTCCATAATAACAGCTAAAACCTCTTTAGCATCGAACTTTTTTTTGTAGTTATCTAAAATTCCCTCTATCTTAATTTGAAGTGTCACAGGAATATTTAACACAATATCTGAGCCATCTTGTTTAAATTTAACAAAACTTTTTTTATTCAAAATCATATGTCCATTAACATCACGAGGTGCTCTTATGTAACCATCTTGCATAGAGTGTAAATCATCTTCATAAAATTTTTCAACACCTTTTACACCATACACTTTTGTGTAATCTTTTACCTCTTTTTTACGAGGAAACCCTAGTAGTGGTGTTAAGAGTTTTTTGTATGGGTATATGCGCCTCTCTCCACTTTCAATAATATTTAATCCATGAAGAATTTTTCTACCACTTTTTGTTTCATACTCAACAAAAACTTTCATTGCCAACAATTCATATGCTAAAGATTTCAGATATTGCGCCTCTTTAGGGTTTATTGCATAGCTCAAAACCACACTACCTCTACGCTTATTTAACTTTTTTTCAATAATTTTTGGGTCAATGTTGCTGTAAATACTAAATAGTTTTATAAAAACATCTTTTTTGTCTGGGTTAATATTTTTGGTATTTACAATAGCTTTATATAATTTTTGAGTGACTGCTAAATGAAAACCATCTTCACTTATTATTGATCCTCGTTGAGAGTATGAGCTATCATAGGTAAATTTTGATGGAATGTTACGAGGCTTAATAGAGTTATAAAACATTACACTCAAAAAAGCAACAAAACCAATAGCTATAAAAATAAATACTATTGTTATTTTAATGGCACGTGTACTGCTACTTTTATTCATTAATGATTTTCTTTACGCTGAGTGAACATAACATCAATCCAAATGAAGCTGTAACACCCATAAAGCTACCTCTGTTTTTATTAAGTGGCTCTTCTGAACTAAAAACACATTGATACTTTTTGCTAAATTTTCTTTTTCTTAACTCATACCTAATTTTAGAAGCCAACTTATCTCCATAGGTGTTAAAAATTGTATCTACTTTGATTTTTGTAGCATCTAGTCTATTTGCACTACCCATAGAGCAGATGAGTTTTTTATGGTATTTTAGTGCCAATGCTAACTTTACTTTAGTGTCATCACAAGCATCAATAATAGTGTCAAATTCACTTAAATCACTCTCATTGACCCAACTCTCATCAACACGCATATGGAGTGTTTTAATATTTTTGTAATGAGTTTTTAGTGCATCAACTTTTACTTCACCAATATGGCACTCAGAGTGAAGCTGTCTATTGACATTTGTTTCATCATACACATCACCATCAATAATAGTAATTTGAGTTACACCACTGCGGTAGAGACAATCCAAACAGAAGCTTCCTACACCACCAACACCAATAATAAGAACTTTTGCATTTTGTAGTTTGGTGAAATCATCTTTTACTAAACTCTCAATTCGGCTATATTTTAAATCCAATTATCAAGAGCTTTCATGGATTTGTATGCACTTAGATCTAACTGTATTGGCGTAATTGAGATAAACCCATTCTCAATTGCCTCAAAATCACACATGTAATCTTCTACATCCCTACTTTTAAACTCAAGTGGATGAAGCCCTAACCAGTAGTACTCTTCACCTCTAGGATTACGGTGCAGGTGTGCGTCATTTGCATAATATCTATACCCTGCATATGTAGTTTTAAATTTTAACTCTTCTACATGTAAAGCATCAGACATAGGTATATTTATATTTAAAAACTCTCTATGATTTAGTGGAAATTCACTGCTAAATATCTTCTCAACAACTACTTTTATTGCTTTTAGAGCTAATGTGTAGTCATTATGAGGCTCTGTAAAATCTACCACTTGTGAAATAGCTATGGATGGGATATTATGTAAAACTCCCTCCATAGCTCCCGCACACGTTCCTGAGTAGGTAATATCTTCACCCATGTTCGAGCCTCTATTAATTCCACTAATAATTAAATCTGGTTTCTCTTTTTCAAAAATTGTATTAATTGCAAGATAAATACAATCACTTGGAGTTCCATCTTCTAACTTATAGTAGTCATCATCTACGCTAATGAACTTAAGAGGATGGTTGAGTGTAAGCGAGTGTCCACAAGCTGACTTTTCACCAGCAGGCGCAACAACTACAACATCTGCAATCTCTTTTATTGTCTCACAAAGCAGTTTTAAACCCTTTGCGTTAAATCCATCATCATTGGTAATTAATACTTTTTTTCTACTCATAATTAAATCTTTTTTCAACATTTTATCAAAAAATGGTATTATTATGAAATGAAAAGATTAACACTACTACATGTAAGCTCCATTGTCACTATTTTAGTTGCCATAATTTTTACATTGTTGGCTATTTTTAACACATCAACTATAGATTCAGCTAGCTACAATAAGCTCTCTAAAGTCATAAAAAGCTCCTCTATTTATCCTGAACAAAAATTAGAAATTCTCTACTATGGCTCTTCACTTTTAAATTTAGCAAATAGAGCTGACTCATCTCAAATTAAAGAGTTTAAAAAAGATGCTCAAACCTTTAAAACACTGATGCTAGACATTAAAGATGTGTATCTTGTATTAGCTTCGTATCAAACATTTGTTAAAGATATTGAAACACAATTAAGCTCAAAAAACAGCAATAAAAACACATTTTCGACTCTTTCAGTTCTACTACTTTTTATTGCAATAGTTATGCTAGTAGTTGCATCTACTATAAAAAGTGAAACTAAAAACTATGCGCTTGAAAATCTTTTACAACATCTAAAAATTAGAACAAACACTCCCACACCGTATGAAGATATTAAGAGCGTTGCAGACTCTTTAGAAAAACAGATTAATCAAAGAGCTAAAGAACAACACTCTTTGGAGCTAAACGAGACCTCTTACGTAGAGGACAAATCACTTCAAAATGAGTTACAAAAACTACAAGATGAGTTGCAAAAAAGCCAACAAGCAAGAGATGAGCTGGAGAGCAAACATATTGAACTTCAAGAG
>JAYEGD010000002.1:0-6500 GCA_034658915.1 Campylobacterota bacterium
ATATCAATTCAATAAAAGCTATGAGAGTAATGTAATTGAAAGGAATATCTTTCTTACATGTAGCGCTCTTGAATTTCAACTCTCACACAATGATGTATTAAACAAAAAGCCTATATTTAAAACCAAAAACAGCTTTACATGTAAAGCACTAAGCAATAAAAAAAGAAATATTGCTCTTGTTATTGGTGCTTCTTGGGAGTCAAAAAAATACCCATTAGATAAGTTTATTGAACTGATTAATAGTAATTTGAACTACAATTTTTTAGTATTAAGTGGAAATACAGATGAGTTCAATGATGCTCAATACATTGCATCTAAGTCTCAATCGACTGCAATTGAGCCATCTTCTATTAAAAATTTAATATCACTTATCTCTAAAGTTGATTTAGTAATTGGAAATGACACAGGACCAACACATATTGCTTGGGCGCAAAATATTAGCTCAATTACACTCTTTGGTCCAACAAATGAGAGAATGATTTGCCAAACTCAAAAAAACCTTTTTATTAAATCTCCATCAATCGTAAATATCAATAAAATAGATAAAAATGATTTCTCTATAAAAGATATAGATGTCAAAGAAATTAACAAATTAATGGAACAACTATTATGATAGGTTTCTCAATTTTTAAAATATTTGAAAATATTTTAATGCTTTTTCCACACTCAATGAGAAAATCTTTTTTTATTATGCTCTCTAAAATTGCATACACCATAGATAAAAAACATAGAAAAGTGGTAAATATAAATTTAGATATTGCATTTAACAACTCTCTTTCACAAGAAAAAAAAGATGAAATAGCAGCGTCTTGTTACAAAAATTTACTTATGAATTTTTTACATATTATAGAAGCAAAAAGATTAACTAATGAAGATATTTTAAAAAAAGTAACATTTGTTAATAAAGATGTATTCGATCAACTCTCCTCTAAACAGTTTATTTTATCGACTGCACACTACGGGAATTGGGAGCTTTTAGGTGTTGCAGTTGGACTACATGTACCACAAAGAAGTAACGCCGTTTTTAAGAAATTAAACAATAGCTACTTTAATGAGTATTTAAAAAGTTCAAGAGAGAAGTTTGGGCTAAAGATGATAGAAAAAAGAGGTGCATTAAAATACCTAACTAAAGCACTAAAAAATGGTGAGGGACTTGCACTTTTAGTTGATCAAAACACTAATGAACGTGATGGAATACCTATTAATATGTTTTCAAAACAAGCATACCAAAGTGCTTCAACATCTCTTCTTGCTAGAAAATATGATGCACCAATTATTCCAACTTTTATCACAACTGAAGATTATGAAACATACACAATAACATTTCATAACCCTATTTTTGTAGATAAAACAGATAATCAAGAAGCAGATATTTTAAAAGCTACTCAGATGCAAGCAGATATTTTACAAGAGGTAATTAAACAAGAGCCAAAGGGCTGGTTTTGGTGCCACAAAAGATGGAAAACAGGCAATGCAGGATTATATGATTAATGATTAATTAAGTCTAATAGTTATTAATTAGGGTTTTTAGTTTTATTAAGAGAGTGAAGTCTATTTTAGTGTGCCATAGCCATTTCACATAAGTTGATATTTTGTCTTATTTTAATATAATAGAAAAAACTAGAGCTACTAGGGAGTTTTATATGAGATTTGCAGACCCAAAAAATGATTTGGCATTTAAGAAGATATTTGGTGATATAAATCATAAAAATATACTAATATCTTTTTTAAACTCGGTGCTTGACTTTAAAGAAGGGCGGACTATCATTGATGTATCTTTGGCAAATCCATACCAAAGACCAAAAATACCTGAACTTAAAGAGACTATACTCGACATAAAAGCTAAAAATAAAAATGGCGATACATTTATAGTAGAGATGCAAAAAAAAGATTTAGGCGACTTTACTAAAAGAAGTCTATATTACACTTCAAAAGCATACATAGAGCAACTACCAAAAGGAAATGACTATACAGTACTTAAAAAAGTATATTTTATAGGGATACTTAACTTTAATATATTTGATAATAGAGAGTTTGTATCAAGACACCTTATTATTAATCAGGAGACAAAATCACAAGATTTAGATGATTTTGAATTTAGTTTTATAGAGTTACCAAAATTCACAAAAGAGATAGAAACATTAAGCTCTACACTAGATAGATGGATTTACTTTTTAAAACATGCTTCAGATTTAACTGTAATACCATCTCAGTATGAAAATATTGAAGAGTTCAAGGAGGCTTTTAGTATAGCAACCCAAACAACATGGGATAAAAAAGAGCTTGAAGTATATGACTACATATCTTTAAAAGAGTTTGATGAGTTAAATGCTTTGCGTACAGCTGAAAGAAAGGGTATAGAGAAAGGTATGGAGAAAGGTATAGAGAAAGGTATGGAGAAAGGTATAGAGAAAGAAAAAATATCTATTGCTAAAAATTTACTTGACTTGCTTGATGATGAAACAATTGCTCAAAAAACAGGCTTGGATAAAGATGTGGTTTTAAAATTAAGAAATTAAAGCTCTTAGCTAACTAGTTTTATATAGTTGAAGAAAGAATTGTTGCAGTCTCACTTATTCCAATAGATAGCAATTATGCAAATATTGCAAGATTAATAAGAATATTTAGAATGTTAAGACTTATTACACTACACTGCCTAAGATAAAGATAATAATTAGGTGTACTATTTAAATCTGCCGTAAAAATTTTGATTACATACACTAAATGATTTTACTAGCACTTAGAAATAGATAATCTTTTCCAGTAATTGTTACTCTGTATTTTTTTTGTTGTAGATATTTTTTACAAAAATGTATGTCTTTTAGCACAACGCTTAGTTCTGAAAAACTATAGTTTGCAGGTTTTGCTCCATATATCATCTCAGAGTCTATCCATCTACAATTTGGAAAGCCTAGTAAAACTGAGCCACCAATTTCTAGCTGGTTTTGAAATAGAGTCATAAATGTCTCATTAAATTTTATGTTTGAGCTTTGAAGAGTGCCAATTGAGATTATCATATCAAATTTAGCTAAATTCAGCTCATTTAAATGGTTAATATCGTGACAATACATCTTTACATTTTTAGACTTAAACTCATTTGATGCATACTCTATTGCACTTTTTGAGTAATCAATCCCTACAAATTCACAACGCTCAAACTCACTACATGTAAGCATATCTTGAATTACTTTAAACTCATCACCACCATTAATTCCAATGTTTAATACTCTTCTTTTACTCTTTACATGTAGAGCATTAAGAGCTTCTTTGTAGTAGTACAAAAAACTAAATTTTTCACTCTTTTCTAATTTGAAAAAGGTGCTATTCACTCCATATTTCTCACTACCTTGTGGCTCTGCGTGAAATGATGAGTCAAGATTTAATTTTTGAAACCTTAGTGTTACTATATCTTTTTTTAGAGTTGGTGTTAGCATTTTCATAAAAAATATTTGCGCTAAATCAATAAAAGATTTATAGCCAATTTCTAGCACTTGTTCTTCTAAAAGCTCTAACTCTACAACTTCATTTTTTTCTATTTTGTTCTCTTTAAACCATTGTAAAATTTCATTAGAACTTCTACATGTACACTTATGAGAAGTCAAATAACTATGCCTAAATATCTCTTTAAAATAATCATAGCTGAGAGAGAATCTACTCTGCCATCACGCCTGTATTTTATCTCTCCTCGCATTAGCTCTTCTGCTTCTAAAGATGTATCACTCTCATCTTGATAGAACACCTCTTTATCAAACTCAACAAGAGTTAAGAAGTGTGTAACTCTTCTTCTCATCTCATCTTCACTGGAACCACCTATTGGAACTCCAATTACAAGTGCATCTATGCTCCACTCTTTTATGACATCTTTTAATTCATTTGCAGCTTGATTTCTATTTTTTCTAATGATTGCTTCTAGTGGAGTTACAATGTTTCCATCTACACTCAAAGCCAGTCCTACTCTTTTTAGACCTAAATCTACACATAAATATTTCATCTCTCTATTTTCCCAAGCAAAAACTGCCGAACATTTTGTCCAGCATTTCGTCATACTCATATGGTCTTGAAATTGATGAGAGTAGCTTGATTGCATCGTTAATATGAAAAGAGACAAACTCTAGCTCTTGATTTTTTAGTGGCTCGAAAGTCTCATTAATTGCTTCAACACACTTCTCAACTGCCTCTATTTGTCTTAATGAAACCAACATTATTTCATCTGAGATATTTTGAGAATCCATAAGAGCTTTCAGTTTTTTAACCAACTCTTCTACACTACTTTTACAGCTAAGCTTTAAAGCATTTTCAATTTCAAACTCTTGTTTTAAATCAGACTTGTTTGTAACAGTAATAACACTCTTTTCATCTTTATACTTCTCAATTAAATCTAAAATTATTCTGTCTTCATCATCTTGCACTCTGGAGCCATCAAAAAGTGCTATTACAATTTCACTATTTTCTATAGCTTCAATAGAGCGCTCTATTCCAATTTTCTCAATGGAGTCTTGCGTTTGTCTAATTCCAGCAGTATCGACAAGACGAATTAGATGTGAACCTATCTTTACAGACTCCTCAATTGTATCTCTCGTAGTTCCTGCAATGTCACTTACAATTGCTCTATTAAAGCTAAGAAGTGCATTTAAAAGTGAGCTTTTTCCAACATTTGGCTTACCAACAATAGAGACTTTAAAGCCTTGCATTAGTCCCTGCCTACTTTGACTTACTCTAAGAGTTGTTGTTAAGTGAGTTTTGATGTTGTTCAATTTTTCTTCAATTTGCTCTATTAAACTTTGAGGTAAATCCTCTTCAGCGTAGTCGATGCTCACTTCACAATATGCTAAAACTTCTAACATCTCTTCACGTGTTGAGTAAACATACTCTTTTAATTCACCTCTCATTTGACGAGTTAAAATTTTTACTGCATCTTCACTTTTTGACTCAATTAGCTTAGCAATTGCTTCTGCTTCACTCAAATCTATTCTGCCGTTTAAAAAAGCTCTTTTACTAAACTCACCTGGTTGTGCTAACCTAGCACCTAGCTCTAAAACTCTCTTTAAAATAAGTTCTGCAACAACTACTCCACCATGACACTGAAGTTCAACAACATCTTCAGCTGTAAATGAGTGAGGTGCTTTAAAGTAGATACAAATTGCTTCATCTAAGAGTTCACTCTTTGAGTTATATAGTTTTGAGAGTGTTGCGTATCTTAAAGTGACGTGCTCTTTGTTTGTGAGTTTTTTTAAAATTATGAGAGAGTTTTCACCACTTAGTCTAATAATTGCAATAGAGCCAACACCACTTGCTGTGGCGATAGCTGCTATAGTTTCATTAGTACTCATTATAGTGATTGATTATTATGTATTTATTTCCATCTTTTGTTGTTCTAATTGCAACATACTTTTGAGGATAGATTGAGCGTAATTTTTTTAGAGCAATTTGAACTAAAACACCATCTAAAATTTTAGTTTGTGCGCGTCCATCTCTATCTACATTTTCACAAACTCCATCCAAATACCTATCAATTGACTCCTCTTGATTTTTCAAAAACTCTGCAATTTCAAGACGAAGTTGTAACTCATACTTAGAGTTTATCCAGTTAAATAGCATATATGATAGTGCTTTGTAACGGTAACCCTCTTTACCAATTAATAGAGCAGCGTCTGCACCAGCTAACTCTATATAGAGAATATTTTCATCATACATAGATACTTTAATTGTGTCTAGCTCAAAACAAATTGTGCTAAACAGCTCTTTTATATCATCCTCTATTTGAGTTACAATATCAACGCTCTCTTGAGGCTTTTCAAAGAAGCTATCTTCCATATTTGTACTATGATGCTCATATGGTTGTTTTTTCTCTTCAACCTCTTTTTTGGCTTCTTGAGGCTCTTCAACTGCTACAACCTCTGGCTCTTCAATTTCAGTTGTCTCTTCTACTGCTACTTTTGGAGGCTCTACCCTCTCTTTTTCAATAGTTGGTTTTTTAGGTTCAACTTTTTTGGGTTTTTCAACGCTTTGCTCATCAATAGCTGCAACAATAATTGCCTCTTTAGAAAATAGTCCCATAAACCCACTTGATGGATTTTGAACTATCTCTATTTTCATCTGTGTAATAGAGCACTCAAGTTTTTGTGAGGCTTGTGCATAAGCCTCTTCTAATGTTTTAGCTTTTATCGTTATCATGATGTTTCTCCGCTAAATGTTTCTCGTGACGCTCTTGTTTGGCAGCTTCAAAAGATTTATTAACAATGAATTGCTGTCCGATTGAGAACATATTGTTTACAAACCAGTAAAGAACAAGTCCTGATGGGAATGTTAGAAAGAAGAATGTAAAAATTATTGGTAAAAATTTAAACACTTTTTCTTGCATAGGGTCTGTAAAATTACTTGGTGTTAGTTTTTGTTGGTAGTACATAGATGCACCCATTAAAATAGGTAAAATAAATGTAGGGTCCATGCGTGAAAGGTCTGTTATCCAAAAAATCCACGGCGCGCCTTGAAGCTCAACT
>JAYEGD010000003.1:0-6496 GCA_034658915.1 Campylobacterota bacterium
GAAGCTACAATCTGCTTCGTTAAAACCTCTTGAGGCACAATAAGTGCATCTGCGAGATTTTGCCTCACAGCTTATAGCTTCTCTTTTCATTGAATATGTCATCTATTGTGGTCAGGCACTTAAGAGCAAAATCATACTAAAAAGTGGCTATTTATGGGCTTTAATATTCAACTTTAGTTTGTGGATTTATTGAAATCTATGTGCGAAATAGTTAACATAAAGCAGTTAAATTACTATTTTGAGATATAATTGTGTATAATGTTCGTTCAATAAATAGTTAGAATAATAAAAATGGTATAAATAATGCTAGATTTATATAACTTTAAGGAGGCTTTATCATGAGTGAAAAAATAAATATCTTTTTAATGGGTTTTACAAATGCTTTTAAACCATTAAACTATACAGATACTAAAAAACTTGGAAAAATCTCTAAGCAGATACATCAAAGAATAAATGCTAACAGGGAATTAACAATTGGCAAAATTAACGAAATCACAGAGAAAAAAAGCATCACAGCAGAATACAGCTAACGTAACTCTTCAACAGCAAAACAATACCTATCATTTAGGTGCTTCAGAAATGGATTCGTTATAACGAATGCAAGATTCCTACCCTCATATTGTTGATGAAATTTTATCTTTTAGACAACAAGAACTTGATGTTCAAAAAGAAATAATTAGTATTGAACGTGAAGAACAAGAAATGAGAAAATCAGAAATGCCTTTTGTAAGAAGATATGCATTCTTAGGTCAATTTATGGCTTATTCAATTGGAGTAGGTTCATTAATTGGTGGTGCGTACTTTGCCGTTTTGGGAAACACTACAGTAGCAGGTCTCTTTCTAACTTCAACTGTTGGTATTGCGTTTGCACAATTTTTTGGAAGTAAAAAAGAAAGACACTAAGCTTGGATGGTGTAATGAAAAGTTACTCTAAATATGATGGAGAGACTTTTTTCTTAGCTAGATTATGAATATTTTCACTCATAATTTGAAACTCAAGCTGTTTTCCTACAGGCTTGTTCCAATTGATTTTAAATACAAAAACTGTGTTAAAATCACTATGTTTCCACTTTGGTATAGTTATATTAGTCGCTTGCATCTTTTTCATCAATGTATGAGCAATATTAATTATGTTTGAGTGCTCCCATGCAATATAAATTGTAGAGTTATGGTATTTTGATTCTAAAAGAGTAATAGCAAGCTCTTTTGTATCATTGAGTCCAAACATAGTGTTAACAGGTAAGCCTAAAGTAATCGCTGTAGGCTCAATAGTAGCTAATGGTCTAATGTAGCAGTGAAACTTTTTGTCTCCATGGTTTTCATAGTGTTGCACTGAGGGGTTAGGAGCAAAAATATAGTGAGCTTGTTGAAAGTTTTTCTTAAAAAACTTTGGAAGTAATAAAGAGCGTTTTAAGCCTATAATACTAAGTTGTCCTAGACCCTCTTTAGGTTTTTCGGCATGACGAATAATAACAATCGTCTCAACTCCCTCTTTTTCTTTCTGTTTTATATCAGCATAAATTGCAACATTAGCAACTACAAGAAGTAGAGCAATATTAAGTGCGCTATTAAAAAGTTTATACATAAGTTAACCCCTGTTTATATTTCAACATCATCCCAAAACTCATCAAAATCTAAATTTGTCATAGCATTTTCATCCGCTATATTTTTCTCCAAGAGCTTCTTTTGTTCATTTTCAAAATACTCTTCTAAAGCTTTGTTTATAATAGTGCTTACATCTTTGTTTAGTATCACCATAAAATTTTGTAAATTTTCTAAGTTATCTGAAGTTAAAGTAAAATTTCTATTTTCCATAACGAAAGTATATCTTAATCTAACAAAATTAAAATCATTTGTATTAGTTGGTGTTGCTCATAAAACAAATATACATGATCCTAAAACATTAGATGAAGTGCTTACTAACACAGTATAAAAGCTTCAATGACACTCTTGAACTGTTCTTAGTGGATTTACGATGTAATCATATCCATTGTAAATTGTAAAAAGCCCGTAAACAATTACTAAAATAGAGGCTATCTTTATCATTGTTGCTTTAAAACTTGAGTTTTGAACGAAGCCTACAAAAAAGCCTAGTCCAAAAAGTGCTGGAATTGTACTAAGTCCAAAAATCAGCATGACCAATGCACCATCAAACGCACTTCCCGTACTAGCAGCTGTTATTGCAAAGAAATAGACAAAACCACATGGAAGAAGTCCATTTAACATACCTAATAGAAAAAAGCTCATAAAAGATTTTGAGTGTAACAGTTTTGAAAAGCTTTTTTTGTACCATGTAGTCTTTAAAAATGAGTGTTCTATGCTATTTAAAAATTTAATTTTTCCCAACAGTGAAAGTCCTGCTAAAAGCATTGCACTTCCTGCAATTAGCCACAAGACACCATTTGCCATATGAGAAAAAGTTGCAACACCTCCCAAGTAGCCAAAAGTAGCCCCCAAAACTACATAAGTCAGCACCCTACCTAATGAGTATAAAAGATGAGAAATTGCTTCATATGATTTACTATTAACTCTTGATAGCTTAGTCGATGAGTAAGCAAGAACAATTCCACCACACATTCCAACACAGTGACCAAATGAGCCTAAAAATGCTATTGTTATTATCGATACAAAATCTACTGTTTCCACTAATTAACTCCTAAAATTTGTCTAACTTGAGGATTATTCAAATCCTCTCCACGAAGCATTAATAGTCTCATCTCATCATAAGGTATTAAATTTTCTTCTCGTTTTTCATACGCTCCAAAACCATAACCCATGGGAGTATCATCAACTCTACTAAAATATGCATCTTTCGCCAATATATACTTTTTGCTATCTTTTGCATATACCCAAATTGTTGCATAATCTTTAAAGGGACGTTTCTCTAACCATTTTACCATTCCACCATGGTCATGAAAAAACCACGTATTACCATCTGGCGAGACTACTTGAGAGGAGTATGTTAAATCATTAATAACCATTCCGCAGTCACTATCTTGAAAGTGACCCAACGTAATTGGAATTGCCAATTTTTCACTATTACCACTTTGAATAACCACCATCTTTTGAACATTAAGAAGAGATGTAAAGATAGTAACAATAATAGCAATTATTACAACTGTTAAAAGGGTGTATTTAATAATTTTCACAAAAAAACTCCATTTCTAGCGTAGTAAGCTAGAACAAAATATGTGCAACATAATACAAAAATAGTATTAAATATGGAACTGTAGTTGTACATGTAGTGGCTCTTTTTCTTTGTTAGTTTCTCAATTACATAGTTACTCATTCCAAAAAAAGTGCCTATTACTAAAGATGCCCACAGAATATATCCTATGTAGTTATACTCATATTGAAGCATACAAAATGGACATTTATGAGTTGGGAGTTCGTAGATGTATGTGCCAAAAAAGTAGGTTAAACTAAGGTATCCTAAAAACAAAAACAGCCCATTTGAAACAAAAGATAGATTCAGATATTTAAACCAATTTGACAAAATAGTAAGCAGAAAAACTAAATAAAAAAGTATTAAGAGTGTGGTTGTTTGCAAACCAGCAGGAAGTAGGCTAATTGCACTAGAAACACCAAAGGTAACACTACAACAAAGCGTTGGTTGAGTTGTTGAGATGTTTGAAAAGTAAAAGAGTTCTAGTAGCATCTCTATGAGTATTAAAACAAAAGCAGATATAAAAACTAGATACTTCTTATGAATAAATGGGTAGTTAGTCGCTTCTAGGTCTAATTTGTTTAAATTTAGCCAAATAGTAAGTAAAAAAAGTACAAAAAGTTTGGTTATTAAAAGATTAATTCCATATTCATTTGAGTTTATAACTCCGCTTCCACACATAGCTCCTGGAATAATTGAAGCTAGTGAATCTATACTAAATATAAATAATAGAAATAGCACTACTTTGATTACAACAATAAAATAGGTAATCGTTGAGACTAGATAGTTACGTCTCTCAAGAGCGTATTGAAGTGGCAGTGTAGAGTTAAAATTCCAAGATTTCAAGATGCTTAGTGATGCAATAAAAGCAACAAAAGCAAAGAGTAAAACAACTGCATCTAAAAATAGTAGAACTATTACTTCAGTCGATAGAAAAAGGCTCATATTGCAACTCTCCATCTCTCATATGAAATCTCTTGTCGAAAATATCGTACTTATCAAAAAGTGTGTCGTGTGTTGAGATTATGATTGTCTTAGAGCTCTTTTTAAGCTCTATAATTGTCTCAATAAATTTTATTGAATTTTCAACATCAAGTGAAGCGGTTGGCTCATCTGCAATTATTATTTCTGGACTATTTACTAACGCTCTTGCAATTGCACAACGCTGTTTCTCTCCACCACTTAGATTAAACACATACTCATCTTTTTTATGAAAAATATGAGCAACTTTCATACCTTTTTCAATATCTTTTTCATCTGCATTAGATATGCTCGCTGCTGCTAATAGATTATCTTTTACACTTAGTGCTTCTATTAAGTTAAAAGTTTGAGAAATAAGACCAATGTGTGAACTTCTAAATTTTGAGGCGTGTTGGTCGGGGAGTTTTGCGATGTTTAAACCATTTACAACAACCTCTCCACTACTAGGATGAGAGAGTGCGCTAATAATGCTTAGAAGTGTGCTTTTACCACTTCCACTCTCTCCTTTAATTATTGCACACTCACCTGTTGAAATCTCTAAGTTAATATTTTTCAAAGCTTCATACTCTTTGAAATTTTTATTTAAATTTTTTACTGAAATCACTTTAAAACCTCACTCATCTCTCTTGTAGCAATCTTCCAAGCAGGAATAATAATTGAGCCTAAATATGGAACAATAGTTAAAATAAAAATTAGAAAAAAGAGTTGAAAATCGATTATAGGAGTAAACTCTACATTGGAGCTAATTTGTGAACCTAAGAAAATTTTTTTAAGAAGTGGTGCATCTAAAACAAAGGTATATACGTATGCCAAAACAAACCCAAACATAAATGAACTAACACTAACAATGAGGTGTTGGAGTATCTTTAGTTTAATGACATCAACTATGCTGTAGCCCAAACTTCTTAAAATCCCTATCTCTTTTTTTGTTTTTGAGCTGATACTGTTTACTTGCTTGTATAACAAAATAGAAAATGAGAGCAGTACTGTAATGTAGAAAATAAGAAAAATTCCGCCTTTGTAGTAAAAAAGCTTCTCAATTTTAGCTCTTCTCTCATCTATACTAGTGACATTTGCTTGTGGAAATAGAGCAGAAATTTTTTGAGATATATACTCTACTTCATTACTGTTTGGAATATATACATTAATTGTGCTGTACTCATCATCTTCTAGTCCCAAAATTTTACGTGCATTGTCGCTACTCATGGTAATTAAATTGTTACTTAAAATTGAACTCTCACTGATAAATTGTTTTGCAATATTTAATTTCACTACATCTGCATTACATGTAAAGAAATTGAAGTAATCTTTGTAGTAAAATGAGTTCATTGTATCTTTAACACCGCGACCTACTATTACTAAATTATCATCAATCATATCATCACCAACAATTTTAAAGTAGCTATTTGCTTGTAAAAAATGGTAGCGACCATCAACTCCACCATCAACACCATCAACGCCACGAATAAAGAGAATTTTTTCAATATCTTCATCATTTAAAGGTGCAGGGAAAAGAGCTTTTTGGTTGGTTATAACAATTTGTGCAGAGTCATTAAAAGAGGAGTTTATGTCATACTTAATAGATGATGATAAAAAAATAACACAACTCAATATAAAGACAATAAAAGCAAAAAGTAAAGCGCTAAAAATATGCTCATTTCTATCTTTAAAAAGCATAATCATACTAAAGTTAAAAAATTTTATATTAATCAATACTTACCTTGTTTTATATTTGATAGTGTATAATTATAGCAGAACATAAATATTTTTTTTCAAAGGATAACCAATGAAATATGCAGATAAATTTAAAAATATTGAAGATGAACTACCAAACTTACTTAAAGTATTCAAAGACGCTATACAATCAGAAGTTTTAGAGATTAAACGAATTGATAGCGAATGTACTAAATACAAAGATGAGTGTTCACGCTGTGCTGATCTTAAAAAAGCAAAGTATGTTATCTTCTCTCCATACATAAAAAAAGAGGATCATAAGTTTGAACAATTTGTCTTTATTGATGAACTAGGAAACACTCTTTGCCACGCAGGAGGATCAGATTTTGAACTTTATGGTATGCTTAAACCATGTAGTAACCTTGAGGTAAGTGAAGAGTATATCTATTCAAAATAGTATTGCTTTACCTACAATATTCGTTCTTGCCCTAGTCTATATAGGGCAAGAATACCTTTATTAAAGGGATTGAAAGTACCATATTTCATACAGGTGTCCTTTTTTATACTTTTATATCTATTAACCACTAAACTTACTTTCTTTAATAATTTACAATATCATTTGATATATCTAATGGTTTAGTAGATGAACCATATCTTTTAATTGCATTTCCATCT
>JAYEGD010000004.1:0-6468 GCA_034658915.1 Campylobacterota bacterium
AATAAGCGCCGGGTTGAACCGCTCGACATGCCCCACCTGTAAAACAACCCCCTTCTCTCGCGCCAGTCCAATCAACTCGGCGGCCTGATCCGCCCGCTCAGTGACCGGTTTTTCCACCAGCAGGTGGAAAAACTCTTGCGCGTGATACATTTTCACTACCACCACCTTTTGCTGCGTACTCGATATCTATCTTGTCTCCAGCAACTATATCAAAATGAATAATAGCTGGTAAGTTGTAACCTACTGTATCTTTTAAATTTGCACGTGAGAAAGGCTCACATGTAGATGCTCTTAAATAACCATCAGTGTATCCTTGAGCAGTACCCTCATTGATTGCATCTCGTAAAAGTCCACCTGTAACTTTTACCTCTTCTCCAACTTTTACAAAAAATACAGCTAATCCTGTGTCTTGACAAAGAGGACGTGCTTCTGAAGATGCAATATCTGCATTTTTCAAAAGTTGCTCTAAGACAGCTTTTGATACTGGTGATTTCTCCTCTTCATATGCTTTTTTCATTGCATTTAAGGCATCTTCTGGTAAGTTTGATGCTGAATAGATAATTATGTCTCTAATATTTTTAACTATTTCATTGTAACTTATTTCTCTCATATACTATATCCTTAAAAAAAGTTGTTATTTTCTAGTATCTCTATACCATCTTGAATAGATTTGACTGATATATCAAATTTTGCTTTTGTTTCATCATCTAATTTTAACTCAATTATTGATTCAACGCCACCAGCGCCTAGAACTACTGGAACACCAACTGTTACATTACTGTAGCCATATTGACCATCAAGTAAAACTGATGATGGTACAATTGTCTTAGAGTCATTTAAAATAGCTTCAACCATATGAGCAATAGCACGACCAGGTCCATAGTAGCCAGATGTGCCTAAATGACCAACAATTTCAGCTCCTCCATTTTTAGTGTTTTCAATGATGTCTTGCATATCTTCATTTGAAATTATCTCATTTAATGGAATATCACCAACTGAAATTTTTTGAGGAAGTGGAATCATATGTTGTCCATGATCTCCAATAACTAAACTACCTGTTTGTCTTGCACTATATCCAGTCTTTTTTTCAATTTGATATGCCATTCTTGAGCCATCTAATGCTCCAGCCATACCAATTATTCTACTTCTATCCCAACCTGTTATCTTCTTGCATACATAAGTCATAACATCAAGAGGATTAGAGACACAGATAATAATAGCTTCAGGAGAGTTTATTTTAATATTTTCAACAACATCTTTCATTATTTTTGCATTAATTAGTAGTAAGTCTTCTCTAGTCATATCTCCACGTCTAGGAACACCAGCTGTAATTACGACAATATCGCAATCTTTAATTTCAGATGCTTCTTTTGCAGCATTAACAACTGTTCCTTGAGGAGCATAGTATGAAGCTTGAGATATATCTATCGCTTTACCTTGTGCAACACCATCAGCTATGTCAAATAAAATGATTTCATGACATGTTCCCATCATGCTTAATGTATAAGCAGCAGTTGCACCAACAGCACCTGCTCCTATTATTCCTACTTTACGACCTCTCATCTTTACTTCACTTCATCATCAAAATAGTTTTTATCTTCTAAAATATCAACCATCTCTTTTACAGAACCAACTGAATTTTTAAATCTTTCACGTTGTAGAGTTTTTAGAGTCATCTCTATTATTTTTTCAGCACCACCAGCACCTATCATTACTGGAACACCAGTTGTAATACCACTATAGCCATATTCACCTTCTAAAAATACAGAACAAGAGTGAATCTGTTTTGTATCTTTTATTATTGCATCTACCATAACAGCGGTTGATTTTGCAGGAGCATAGTAAGCAGAACCATCCCCTAACAAGTTTACAATTTGAGCGCCACCATTTCTAGTTTTTTGTACAATTTCACCAATCTCCTCTGAATCAAGCAAGTCATCAATTGGAACACCTGCTACTGTTGTGAATTTTGGAAGAGGTACCATTGTGTCGCCATGACCACCCATAACAGTTGCTCTAATTTGACCAGCACCATAACCTAGTTTTTCATAAATAAAGTGAGCCATTCTTGCTGCGTCTAAAATACCAGCCATTCCTAAAACTCTCTCACGTGGAAAACCTGTCTCTTTTAAAACAACATAAGTCATAACATCCAAAGGATTGCTTACAACAACAACTATTGCTTCAGGAGCTTGCTCTTTTATCTCTTTTGCATATCCTCTTACTATATCTGCATTTTTCATGAGCAAATCATCTCTATTCATACCTGGAGTTCTTGGAGCTCCTGCAGTAATTACAACAATGTCACTTCCAGCAATATCTTCAGCACAAAGTGCAACAGTTACAATTGTGTGTTGTCTCGCAGCATTAGCTGCTTGACTCATATCTAATGCTTTACCTTTTGCTATGTCAACGTTACGACCTCTTAAAACCACATGATGACAAGAACCGTTCATTGCTAATATAAATGCTACTGTTGAGCCAAAATTCCCTGTTCCTATAACTGTTACTTTTTTACCTTTTGCCATATGCTCTCCTATTGAGTTAATAATCTAATCTTTGAGTTTTAGTTAATGAGTTTAAATTTAAAGTACTGTTATACCATAATTTATTTTTATAATTTAATATTTATATGTATATTATAATATTTATTACATGTAGTGTTACAAATTAGGGTAACTGAAAGTCAAAAAATAGTATTTTGTAGATTAAGGTGAGAAGAGTCTCACCTTAAAAGTTTATATGTTGTTAATTATGTTATTAAGTGTTGCAGATGGACGCATAGCTTTTTCAGCTAATTCATCATTTGGATTGAAGTAACCACCAATATCTTTAGCACTACCCTCAGAAGCTAGTAACTCTTCCATGATTTTTGCTTCATTTTCAGTTAATGCAGCAGCAACTGGTGCAAATTTAGCAGCTAATTCAGCATTATCACCCTCAGCAAGAGCTTTTGCCCAGTATTGAGCTACGAAAAAGTGAGAAGCTTTATTGTCTGGCTCACCACATTTTCTTGATGGCTCTTTGTTGTTATCTAGGTAAGAGTCATTAGCAACATCTAAAGCTGCTGTTAATGCAGTTAGTTTTGCATCTGAGTGTTTGTTACCTAAGAAACGTAAAGATTCAGCTAATGCTAAAAATTCACCTAATGAGTCCCAACGTAAGTGACCCTCAGCTAAAAATTGATCAACATGTTTAGGAGCAGATCCACCAGCACCAGTCTCATATAGTCCACCACCAGCAATTAATGGAACAATAGAAAGCATCTTAGCAGATGTTCCAAGCTCTAAAATTGGATACATGTCAGTTAAGTGATCACGTAAAACGTTACCAGTTACTGCGATTGTATTTTTACCCTCACGAACACGAGCATTTGTGAAACGTGTTGCATCAGTAACTTTCATAAATTGAATATCTAATCCTGCTGTATCGTAATCTTTTAAGTAAAGGTTTACTTTTTTAAGTAATTCAGCATCGTGAGCACGGTTTTCATCTAACCAGAATATTGCAGGAATACCCTCTAAACGAGTTCTCTCAACTGTTAAACGCACCCAGTCACGAATTGGAATATCTTTAGTACGTGCAAGTCTCCAAATATCTCCAGCTTCACACTCAAAACTCATAAGACAACCATCAGCACCTGTAACAGTTACAGTACCAGCTTCAGCTAGCTCAAACGTAGTTGGGTGAGAGCCGTACTCTTCAGCTTTTTGAGCCATAAGACCGATATTTTGCATTGTACCCATAGTTGTTACATCGTACTGACCATTTTTAACACAATCAGCTACCATTTCAGCATGGAACATACCGTAAGTTGAATCAGGAATAACAGCAACAGTCTCAAGTGCAGCACCTGTTCTGTCCCACTGCTTACCACCTTCTCTTACAACTACTGGCATAGAAGCATCGATGATTACATCATTTGAAGCGTTAAAGTTAGTTGTACCTTTATCAGAATCAACCATAGCAAGTTTTGGAGCATCAGACTCTAGTGCAGCTAAGAAGTCAGCTTTAATTTCAGCCTCTTTAGCGTGACCAGCAATTTTCTTCTCTAAGTCACTCATACCCATGTTAGGATTAACGTTTAACTCTTTGAAAGTATCTGCATGTTTAGCGAATACATCTTCAAAGAAGATTTCAAAACCGTGACCAAACATAATTGGATCAGAAATTTTCATCATTGTAGCTTTTAAGTGTAGTGACCAAATTACACCATCATTTTTAGCTTCTTGAATAGTTTTTTTGTAGAATGCTCTTAAAGCCTTTACTGACATAAATGTACCATCAATAACTTCACCAGCAATACAATCAATAGTAGTAAGCTCTTTACCATTAAGTGCTATTGTTACTTTTTGATCTTTATCTAAAGTAACTGATTTTTCATTTGAAAAGAAATCTCCATTACCTTCCATATGAGCTACACGTGCTTTAGAGTCATCAGAGAATGCTCTTAATTTATGAGGATTTTTTTGTGCAAAGTTTTTTACAGCTTTTGCAGCACGTCTATCTGAATTTCCTTCACGTAAAACTGGATTAACAGCTGAACCTAAACATACACCATATTTAGCTTGGATAGCTTCTTCTTCAGCATTTGCTGGATTTTCAGGGTAGTTAGGAATATCGTGACCTTGACCTTGAAGTTCAGCAATACAATCTTTTAATTGTCCAACAGATGCTGAGATATTTGGAAGTTTAATGATGTTTCCATCTTCTTGTAAAACAACTTCACCTAATTTAGATAATTCATCTTCTGCAAGACCCATTGCAGAAAGAACTCTACCTGCAAGTGAAATATCACTAATAACAACTTCTACACCTGCAGCTTTAGTAAAAGCATTAACGATTGGAAGTAATGAATATGTTGCTAAAGCCGGAGCTTCATCAATTTTTGACCAAATAATTTTTGACATATGTTTTCCTCTGAATTAAATTTATGTCAAAATAGTATCAGCAAATTTAAAAAAAGAAGCTTTTTCAATCGGCAATAGTTGCTAAAGTTTTATAGTGTTTCATTTTGTAGCATTTTTGATGTTTTTTATGTGTGTAGAATAGTAACGTGTGAAATTGTGAGTACCATTTTTTGCTTTCATAAAGTAGAGGTAATCGCTCTTCGCTGGCTTTATTGCCGCTTTAATTGCACTAAGTGAAACATTACATACTGGGTATGGTGGAATACCAGCATTAAGATAGGTATTATATGAAGACTTATCCTCTCTTAGTCGCCTAGGTGTTATTTTGATATGTGAGTATTTGCCATAGTTTAGAGTTCCATCCATCTGCAGTTTCATACCTTTTTTTAGTCTGTTGTAAATAACAGAGCTTACTTGCGGCATCTCCTCATTTGAGGCTGCCTCTTTTTGAATTATGGAGGCTAATGTTATGTAGTCAAACCATTTTTTCTCATCAAATACTCCAAATATTTTTATTGACCACTTTTTCATTTGAGTTTTTGAGAGTTGAAGAAGTAATCTAATTGTCTGTTGTTCGTTGAGACCTAGTGGCAAATAGTATGTCTCTGGAACGAGAGCCCCCTCTTTAATTGGCGTATATTTATTATAGTAGTACTCTAACTTCTCTATGTTGTAGTTATATTTTTTTGCAAGTTGACGTAGAAATATGTAAGTTGTCTCTCCTGGTATGAGTCTAATTTTGGTCATTGCAGCTTTTGATGTTGTTAGTTTGTACAAAAAGTCACCTCTTTTAAGACGCTTCTCTTGCATATCTATCCATCCACTTTGAGGTTTTCCTATTAATCTTAGTACATATGTATCTAATTTAGTTACATTTATCTCTCTTTTTTCTAAATTTGATATAATTGCATTAATTGAACCTTTGGGTATATATAGTACTCTTTGCGTATCTAAAATATCATTTAGGTAGTACATGAAAGAGATTGATATAATCAAAGCCATTTCAAAAACATACATTATTACATTAAACTTTTTTATTGTGTTTCTCCTAATTGTAATTGCACTATATGGAACTTTAAGCAGTGGTATCTACATAAAAAGCTTTGAGACAAAAACTTTTAAAGTAGAGAAATTATACATTAAATGGGATAAAAAACTACAACTATACCTTAAAAGTGCAGATATTCAATCAAAAAAAAGAGCTTCTGAATATAACCCAAGAAATATTGACAAAATAGTAGATGAATTTCCTTATATTACCAACATTGTAGATAGTATTAAAATTGATACACTTGTTGTAAACTCTATGAAATTTAGTATTGACTACAGTGATGGCAGTGGATATGTCTCTATTGTTGGCAATGATTTCAACTCCTCTATTGAAGCAAATATGACTAAACATAATCTCTATATCTCCTCTAAAACTAATTTCAAGAAGTTAAAAAGTAACACTGAAGCTTCGCTAAATATTGAAACTCATGAGCTTTTTGTTAATAACAGGATTAAATTAAAAGATATTGACATAACTACTTATGCAAAAATTACATCAAAAAGTGTT
>JAYEGD010000005.1:0-6459 GCA_034658915.1 Campylobacterota bacterium
AAGATAAGCTACAATCTGCTTCGTTAAAACCTCTTGAGGCACAATAAGTGCAACTGCGAGATTTTGCCTCACAGCTTATAGCTTCTCTTTTCATTGAATATGTCATCTATTATGGTCAGGCACTTATGCATTGAAATCACTTAATAATGGTGTCTAGTTTCATTTTAAAATTAACAAATTTTGATTTTTCATCAAACTCTTCTACCTTATTTGTTAGAATAATTTTAGATGACTCAAAACCTTGTTTCTCTAAATAGTGTTTTATATTATTAATTCTTGATGTTGCTAGGTTATCAAGTGCAGATGGTGGTAGTTTTGTATTTTGAACCATTTTTTCAATTAAATAGTTTGATAATTTTTCTTCAAAATTATCATCTTTACTTAAATATGTTTCAAAGAATTTTTGCTCTTTTTCTAAACTTTTTTTACCCATTGACTCTTCATACTTATTGGAAATAAAGTCATATTTAGAAGATATGTTATCATTTTCATCAAACTCTTTCAAAAACGTATTTGCCAACTCTAAATTTTTAAGTTCGTAGGTATCTCTTAAGCTATCATACGATGGTGTTAATACTAGTGTCAACTCTGGTCTTTTTTTAATAGCAACAGTTAGTTTGTCTAACTTCTCCTTTTGTGCTGGTAAGATTTCTGCTGAGCCAAATCTAAACTCTACTGCACCTAAGTCATCACTATCATCTCCTAGTAGTGAGCCAAGCATTCTAAATGGTGCAGATACAATTGATGTAATTACATTTGTTATTGCACTCAAAATTGCTCCACCAAAGTGAAATTCAGGGCTATTTACATCTCCATCAATTGGAACTTCAACATTAATAAAGCCATCTCCATCTTGAAGTAGAGCTATCGCTAATCCTATTGGTGCATTTATTGCATCTGGACTTGCAACCTCTTCTCCTAGCTCTAAATCTTTTAATTTCATATGGTTTGTACTTACTAGCTCACTATTTTTAATTTTATAATCTAACTCTAACCACAACTTACCTGTTTTAATTTTATGTCCTATAAACTTAGAGCTGTAAGGCGAGAATGATGAGACATCTATGTTGTCAAATGCCACATTTAGTTCACTATGTTTAAATGGCTCAGAAGCTGTTATACCACCTTTTATTACACTCTGTCCATATCTATCAATTACACCATCAAGGTTAAAGTTTGTAACTGCATCTTTTTTTGTTGATACTGCATAAATATCACCTTTAAGCTCTTCAATATGTGTCTTAAATTTTAATGGAAGTGAAAAGTCAGAAAAATCACTAGATCCATTTTTTATTGCAACTTTAGCAACTAAAGCATTAAATGGTTTCTCTTTAGTTTTCTCTTTTGGCTTACTGCTGCTCTTTTGTATTGCAATATTATCTAGGTTTGTAGATTTATTCTCATCAATAGCAATCTTAACGTATGGCTCATCTATTGTAATGCTTTTAATAATTACACTACTATCATCTAACTTCATATTTTTAATAGAGAGCTTCTTGATATTCGCTATCTTACCTTTTGTCAATTTATGATTAAGAGCTATTTTGTTAAACGTCAAATTCCCATTAACTACCTTGCTAATATCTTTTTTAGAACCATCAAGAGTAATTTTCAAATATGTATTTAAATACCCTTTTTCTAAATTAAGGTTAACAAACCTTTGAATGTACGGCTCATAAGCTCTAAGATTAATTGATCTTGATTTAAGTAGTGCATCTACATGTAGAGGCTTAATGCTAAGTGTTGCATCTGTAGTGAGTGTTCCATAAAGAGGTGTGTTTAAAGATAGTTTAAAAGGCATTTTTGCCTCTTCATCAAGTGTAAATCGCTCAAGTGTAGAAGCGATATTTTTAAACTTTAATGTAACTTTTTTCTTGTGAGAGTAATCTTTAAAAAGGAGTGAGCTGTTTGCTAAATTAATTGCATCAATTTTTAAATCAATTGTCTCATTTGATTCTCTATTCTCATCTGCTTTTTTATTACTTTTACTCTTTGATACTAAGTAATCGAAGTCTGTTTTTGAATTTCTATACAATCTTACAATTGTATCTAGTCTATCTACATTCACACTTTTAATATGATAGCTGTTTAATGATGGCACTACATGTAAAGAGTTTAGAGAAATTTGTTTTAAATCTATTAACTTCTTATCTCGATTAAGAAAATTTAATCTCTCCAAGCTAACAGTTGAAATTCCTATATCTAAATCACTCTTATTGTCTTGTGTTAATTTTGTTAATGTTGTATTAAAATCAGAAATGTTTGCACTATTTAGTGAATCTTTGTATCTGATTTGCTTTACATGTAGTGATGTGTCTGCTACTTTTAAACTATGCGTTGAAGTAGTGTCATACTCTATTTTTTTTGAATTAACTTGCAGCTTTTTAAACGAACTCTCTAATGAGTTATTTTCAAAGTCAAATCTATTAATTTCCACTATAGTATCTCTTAGTGTTGCTTTTAACTTACCATCATCATATCTAATATCATATAAACTATTGGCATTAATAGTATCCCCAGCAACTCTGAAATCTACGCTCTGTTTTATGTAAGAGAATAGTTTGTTAATGTTAAGATTAGTTGCACTAAATTCTCCTTTAATATCGAGTGGGCTTAAAACTAGTTGAGCATTTGTTGATATTGCTCCAGTCTCACTTGTATTAATATTAAGGTTAATCTCCCCACTCTCATTGACAATTGTGCTTAAATTCTCTACCTCAAAATGGAACTCTTTAGTATGAACTTCAAATGGATCTGCCAAGCTATTATCAACAAAAGAGGCTCTTGTCTCATCAAGTATAAATTCATCAATTTTTACACCTGCGATAGCTGATGCTTCACTACTTTCACTCTCTGTTTCATTTGAGTCAAATTTTTCTAAAATATGATAAAAGTTAAATTTTTTATCTTTTAAGATGGAGATATCAATTGAGAGATTATCAAACTCAATAAACTTAAAATTAACAATTTTATCGAAAAGTTTATGTGGTTCTAAATCTACATGTAGAGTGCTAAAATAGATTAATGGTCTGTTTTTTACATCATAAATTAGAAGTTCATTTACCTCTAAATAAAATGTATAAGGGTTAAAATATATTTTGGATATAAACCCATTTGTACCTAAGTTATTCTCAATAAGTTTAGCAGAGTTGTTAACAATGTAAAATGGAATAACAATAAAACCTATGATGCTATATGTTAAAATTAGTGTAAACAGCACCTTAAAATAGATTGATTTAATAATTTTAATCATTAAGTAGCCTTAAATTTTTAGTAACCATTCAACACGTAAAATGAGCAAAGCCCATCTTACTACGTTAACACTAGGTTTTTCTCAGCGAAAAGCTCAAATCACTAGTGATTTTGACTGTTTTTACACAGGTGTCTGAATGGTTACAATTTTTAAAACTATTATATCAAAGCTATATTTATAACTCTTTAAATCTTGATACTGTTGCTCTCATTAGCTTTACATCATACATTATTTGTTGATTATTAATGTTTAAACTGTACTCTTTGCTACTACCTGTAATCATATTGTAAAGCATATCAATTCCGACTGTTGTTGAGTAGTTAATCCAGTCATATGTTATGTCATTTTCTACAAGCTCGTTTGCTTCAACTATTACATTATTATTTTGACCTATTGAGTTTGCAATAATCAGATCTTTTCTATCATCATATTGTGTCATTGTTAAAAGCAGAGGGTCGTAGTTTATTTGAGTTGTAAGTTTATTTGTTGCATTGACTTCATAGAGTGTTGTTTGTGACAAAATCATACTGCTTTTGACAAGTGGAGTATTTAAAAATATTGAAGAGTCAATTATCTTTTCATTATTAGACATTACATTTTTTAAATTTGTTGTTCGTTTTGAAATAGCATAATTAAAAACTTCGCCATCAGGATTTAGTTTTGCGTACTCTTGCAAAACATCCTCATTCAGCTCACTGCCCAATTTTGAGTTTTCATTGTAAAACATCACTATCTTATCTTGCGAATGTTCAACAAGCGCTTTAATTTGCTCTTTGTAGCTAATTCCACCAAAATAGATGTTTGGTAAATTAGTCTCTATTAACTCATGATTAATTGTTGGAATATAGACAATAGATGATGGCTTTAAAATGCTCAACTGCTCAACTCCATTAAAAGTAAATGGAGCAATTACATAACTGTAACCATCTAAGCTTAACTTACTAAAAGTTGATGAAATTGATTCATAAGACTCATCTTCAATTTGATATATTTTCAAATCAAAAATATGGTTTTTAGCTAAAAGGTACGCAAATACTGCATTTGTAGTAGATGCCGCATAACGACCAATAATTTTATGTGGAATTACAACTGCAATTTTAACATCACTTGTTCCACTTCTTATGCCTAAATTAAAAAGAGCTGTATATATCAGCTGATTCTCTTTTAAGTAATCATCTCCAAGAGCCTTGCCTTGTGTATGTGATAAAAAAGAGAAAATCATACCTTTTTTCAACATATCATCCAAACAGTTTATATCACACTCATATGGGTCAATTAGTTGAATATAGGTTTTTGGAACTGGAATAGTTGAAACTAAATGACTTTTAGCGTAAATTATTAAGGGTAAAATAGCTATTACTAAAAATTTCATATGTAGCTCTTTATATTTTGTAAATCATACATTGACTCTCTCTTTTTTGATGGATTTCTTAATAGATATAGAGGATGATGTGTTGCTATTAAATCATATTTTTCAAACTTGATACTTCTGCCTCTAAGTGTATGAAGTGGACTTTTGTCTGCACTAATTAATCTGTAAGCATCTTCACCAAGGGCTACAACAAGCTTTGGTTTTACTATCTCTATTTGTTTAAAAAGGTAAGCTTTGCAACTATCAAAATAGTCATTAGCATTTTCAACATCACATTTACACTTTAAAGCAGTAGTAAAATAGACATCTTCAACGCTTAAACCTAAAACTTTTTCAATCATATTTTGCAAAATTTCAGCGCTTTTTCCTGCATAATAGCTATTTGCTTCATCGCTGGCACTTGAAACTACGCTATCAACAAACATAATATTTGCACTTAAACTTCCATAGCCAAACATACTTTGGTTTCTACTTTTACTTAAATTACAAAGATGACAGCTGCTTACTAACTCTTTTAACATATTTAAATCATTAGGTAGTTCATCATCAACACTGTGTTGAATTGTAATAGGGTCAATAAACTCTACACCTAAACTCTCAAGTCTGTACAGCTCATTTAGTAGTAATAAATTTTGTAATTGTCTGCTCATTGGTTAATTTTTACTTTTTTGTCTGGATTATAGGAAAAAACAACTTAGGATTAACCATACTTCCATTTAAAGCGACACCCCAATGTAGATGAGAACCTGTAACACGACCTGTTTTTCCAACTAGACCTATTACATCTCCTTTTTTTACCATATCGCCATTTTTTACATTTAACTTACTTAGGTGTGCATACACTGTTACTAAACCTAAACCATGATCTAAATAGATTGTATTTCCATTAAAGAAGAACTCTTCACTAATTACCACTTTTGCACTCAGTGGTGCATAAATTTTAGTTCCACTTTTTGCAGCTAAATCTACTCCACTATGTGGTTTTCGTGGTTGATTATTAAAGTATCTTCTTTTTCCAAAGTCATCTTTAAGCTCTACATGTAGAGGCATCATCATATTAAGTGTATCAAACTTTTTTTCACTAAAAAGCCCCAATGCATTAAGAGACTTTTTTCTCTCTTTTTGATACCTTGATAAATTTTTAGAAGATAGATTTACATGTTTTGAAGTTTTTAATTTTATGTACTGTTTTTTGTAGTCATAACTTTTTATTTGAACATTTTTTTTGTAACTCTTTCCATCATATTTAAGCACAATTTCATACTTATTATCTACATCAAAATCGAGTTTTACTCCTGCAATAACTCTATATCTATTTTTTGTGCTACTTTTTAGAACCATTAACTCTTTTTTATTATGAAAAGCCTTTGGTTTAGATGATGATTTCACATAAAGTTCAATAACACCACCTGGCACAATTAGAGAGTTTGGTAGTTCATTACCAAATGTTACAAAATTAATCAGGAAAATCAAGTATAATATCTTCAATAAGTACCTTTTATAATAAAATGGTAATATTACTTAAAATTAAACCACCAAGAGATTTCATGCACTATACTCAACCAAAAATTCTAATTATTAGCCAGTTTGATGAAAACATTAAGAAATATTTAAAAAACGATTATACCACAGTCATTATAAAAGAGTATAAAAGTATAGAAAATGTATTAACTACTCATACACCTCAAATAGTAATTTTGGATGACAAATACATCTTAAATCCAAAATATAGTGAATTTAAACTAATTAAGTATCACCCTATTTTTAATGATTTACCTGTTTTATCTATCTCTCAAAATTTAGATGATGAAAAAAATTTAAAACTTCATTCTCT
>JAYEGD010000006.1:0-6420 GCA_034658915.1 Campylobacterota bacterium
ATTTAAAAGATTCATCTTCTGCGTTGAACTTCACTTAACGATGCTAGCATCGCCAAGCAAAGTTCGCCTTGAATCTAAACCTTTTAAATGTTGTTGAATATGTCATCTATTATGGTCAGGCACTTACTAATGTTTGGTATGGCAATCCTAGTTCGACTGCATTAGTTTTTGTTGATTAGTGGGTGAGTTAGAATTGCTGCTTTACCAAACAAACATACAAATTTTGATATACTTTATCTAATGAATCAAAAACTGATTTTTTTATGCTCAAGCACTTAAAAATTACTACAACTCCTTATCGCTTAACTGGATAAAGCAGTCCCCTCCTAAGGGATAGCTCGAGGTTCGAATCCTCGTAGGGAGACCATTTAAGTAAAGAAAGAAAAGAGTAATGAAAAAAGTATTTAAATTAGAACAAGAGAATAAACATAGAGATAGAGTGGTTGACTCTATTAAAAATGAGATACGCAAATATTTAAAACGAGAACGTAAAAAAAAGCTACCTGATGATGCGACATATTGGGATTTTGATTGTAGTTTTGGAAAAAATAGTGATGAGATGGCAACGGTTACAACTTCTCAAATTATTACATCACTTGATGATGCTAACTCACAAAATTGGGAGAGTTGCTATGTTGAAATCAGTTCAAAAGCGATTTTTAAAAAAAATAAAGCCTAGTAGTGAGCTACTGATATGTTAAAAAAGAGACTAATTTTGGGAGTTCTTCTTTTTGATGAGTTTGAACTTTTGGATGTTTGTGGTCCATTAGAGATATTTGGTAGGTTAAATGAAAATTTTGAGATTAAACTTGTAGCCAAAGACTCTGGCGAAGTTAGAAGCACACAAAGTGTTAAACTAGTTGCTGAATACTCTTTCGATAGTGATGAAAACTATGACATCTTGTTAGTTCCTGGTGGAGCTGGAACGAGAGTGTTAGTAAATGACGCAATAACTCTGCAATGGCTCACTACGAATGTTCCAAAAGCTACCTTAGTTACAACAGTCTGTACAGGAAGCGCTCTTCTTGCTAAAGCTAATCTTTTAGACCAGATAAAAGCAACAACAAATAAAGCTGCCTTTAATTGGGTGGTTGAACAATCTAGTAAAGTAGATTGGATAAAAGAAGCAAGATGGGTAGAAGATGGAAAATTTTTCACATCTTCAGGAGTCTCTGCTGGAATGGATATGAGTCTAGGAGTTATCTCAAAATTACTAGGTGAAAAAGAGGCACAAAGTATTGCAACTTTTATAGAGTATGAGTGGCATAAAGACTCAACAAGAGATCCATTTTCAAAATTATATTAAAAAAAGTAAAAGGAAATTTATGAAACGTATTGTAATAAAAGTAGGAAGCGCTGTTTTAACACAAGAGAACAATATTGCAAAAGAGAGAATGCTAAATTTAGTCTCATTAATTGCTGAGGTGAAAAAAAAGTATGATGTTATTTTGGTCTCATCAGGCGCAGTAGCAGCAGGTTATTCAGCTTTGAAATTAGATAAAAGAAAGCAAATTGGCAAAAAAGCGTTAGCAGCAGCTGGTCAGCCAATTTTGATGACAAGTTACAAAAAAAAGTTTGACATTTATGATATTGATATCGCACAAATACTTCTCACTGAAGATGATTTTGATTCAAGAAAAAGAACTACAATGTTTCAAGAGATTATTAATGCTCACTTAGATAACGACATTGTCCCAATTGTTAATGAAAACGATATTACCTCTACGCCAGAACAACTATTTGGAGACAATGATCTGCTCTCTGCAAATGTGGCTTACGCTACAAATGCAGAACTACTTGTTATTCTTAGTGATATTGATGGTTATTATGATAAAAACCCTAAAGAACATAAAGATGCTAAAATTTTTAGAGTACTTAATAATATTCCAAAAAATGCACTAAGTGATGAGCATAGTCCAACTAATCCTTTTGCAACTGGTGGTATTGTAACTAAGTTAAAAGCTGCAGATTTTTTAATAAAACGAAATAAAAAAATGTTTTTATGCAGTGGGTTTGACCTCTCTTGCGCACAAGCATTTTTAATTGATGGCGAGCATAGTCTAGGCACACTTTTTACAAGCGATGAAGATGTTAAAAAAGATGTATGCTAGAGAGAGATGTAAAGATATTTTTGACAATATCAAGTTGCAGAGGTGTTACTATAAAAAGTAGTACAACTGCACCATAAGCTATTGCTGTTCCAAACATATTGCTTTTATCGTAGAGTTTAAATGCTGTTCCAAACGACTTTTTCATTCTCATTCCAAACGCATTTACACTAAAAATTTCATCTAAAATAAGGTGGATAATAAAACCATAAAAGATAAAAAAACCAGCTACAGTTGAAAAAGATTTATCTACATGTAGTCCATAATAAAAGATGTTAGTGCTCAAAAGTCCCACTACAATAGCCATAGGAATAGAGTGAATAACTCCACGATGTTTAGTCGTTAATGTAAATATTTCAAACACTACTACTTGTAAAATAGTTGAAGATAATCCCCACAATAGAGCCATATATACAATACTCATCTTTGTTGATATGGTTAGTAAAATGAGTAGTGGCAAAAAGATGGATAGCATCTTAAAAGCAATTTTGAGAGGCTTTGAGGTGTCTGAGTCTAAATCTGGCAATATGCCACCAAAAATTCCTAAAAATAGTGCAACAATAGACTCATTAACACTTAATATACCTGCTACATGTAAAGGAGTAATAATTACACCAGTTGCAACAACAGCAAAGTTTACATGTTGTTCAAATGATGCCATAAAGCTTAATCAAATGGGAGTCTTACTCCGCCACCATCTTCTATTTTCACACTCGACTTTCGCCAATTTTTATTGTCTTGAGCAGATAAAGATGCACTGTTTATAGACTCTCGCCTACAAATATCCCCTTTTTTCATAAGAGAAAGTGAACTTCTAGTAGCAGTTGCATAGGAGTTTTTAGGATTCACTTTTGTAATAGTGATTTCTCCTACTTTTGTCTCTTCATAGCCTAGTGACTCTTTTGTGTATGGGTCATAAATTTTATCGCCAATTTTGTAAACATTGAAGATTGAGCCTTTTTGAACAAGTGAGCCACCTTGATTTAAAATTATCTCGCCCATAGGTGTTATTTTTGCAATCTTAATAGGGTAGATATTGTTTAAAAGTGAGTTTGTTATGTAGGCTGAAAGCTTATTTAGAGCATCTTGAAGGGCTATGTCTGTAGATGAGTTTGAGTTTGTATCTACTTCTAAAACTGCTGTATCAGACCACTTAACTTGAGATGTTCCAAGAACTATTATGCGATAATCCACAATAAATTCAGCGCTGCTCTTTGAACTTTTTTCACCAGTAGATTGGTTGTGAGAGTTTTTTTGACTCAAAGATGCACTTTGAATGTTTCCTACAAGCAAGTAATCTGCACCCAATATTTTTCCAAGTTTTACCTTTTGCTCTTGTGACACTGCACCTGATTTTAACAAATTTAGCTCATCTGCGATGCTTCTTGTGTAGGTTCTATCTACTACAGCAAATCTTCTTGATTGTGTAATATCTGTTGCTAATGCTTGAGAGACCATACTTGACATCTTAAAAGCTGAGTATGTTTTAGAGCCAATGTAGTACTTTTTTGATTGTGTATAAAATGGAACAATAGTTATAGTTCTTCTACTCTTTGTGCTTAATCCAGGCGATTTAAAAGTTCTACTTCTTTTTGTTTTACTAATGCTAACAGTTGCTTCAAATTTGCCCTTAAATAGCTCATTTACTTCAAGAATTGAGTAGCTATCTGCTTTGCCATGTGTTATTTTTTTTATTTTACTGTTGTACTTATAAGCAGATTTATCTCCATTTGATGACTCAATAGATGAGTCATCAACTAAAACCTCTTTTTTTATGCTTACACCATTTAGTTGACCAATAGCTTCAACAATGGCACTATTGATGGCTTCTTGACGACTTAACCCATGTCCAGTACCCTCAACAGTTTTGGTACTTGTATTTGTAATGACTTCGGCATTAAGAGTGGCAAGTATTAAAAATAGAGTTATTAAAGTCTGTTTTAACATCTTCTTAAAAGTCATCCATTGTGTTTACTACTCTTGACTCTCTTGAAACATTAGAGGCTTTTTTAGCAGGTTTTTTCTCTACTTTTTTACTCTTTTTATGCGAAGATTTAACAATGTTATTTGCATTTTCTAATTGAGAGTAGCTCCATGTAATAACAGAGCCAATATGAAGCATTCCATTGCTATCTGTTGCTTCCCATGTGCTAACTTGACTTGTTCCTCTTAGTTTGAATTTTGAATTTTTTTCTAGTTTTTTGAAACTTTTGTCTAGTGTTTCGCCTAAATCTTCTCTGTTCTCTTGCTCATTTGCAACTTTGTTGTTCTCAATAGCAGAGATTTTTTTTGCAACCTCTTCACTTACAGAGTCAATGTCAGCACTTTGAGAAGCATTAATGTTTGATGTCATAAACTCACCAATATAGCTCTCTGCAAACATTCTTGCTTTCTCTTTTGCGTTTTGAATTTTTCTCTCATATCTTGCTGCATTATTTGTCTTTCCAACAACTGCCCATCTACCATAAGATAACAACATTGGTCTGCCTTGTTTGTCATAGATGTATCTTAGACCAATCTCATCTAAATAGCCACTATCTGTAGTAGGTTTAACATAGCTTTGTCATACGTTAGTGTTAGCTCTTTGCCATAAGCTGGATCAAGTGGACCAACTCTAACAACAGACTCCCCAAAAAAGAATGTTTTTCCATCTTCTGTTTGACCTATTTTGACATTGAATTTATCTTCAAACTCTCTTTGCCAATCTGTAAGAGATGGTACTTTTTTTACTGGAAGTGCATCTGCGCTAGATAGCTCATTTTGTGCCTCATCTACATCACCACTCTTTTCTACATGTAGAGGTGTTGCTAAAAGTTGCATGCTTAAAACTAACACTGCACTAACAGATATTAATTTAGATATTTTCATACTTACCACTACCAAGCAGCAGAATCACTGCTACCTCTTTTACCTATAACTTTTTCATCTTCCCAAAACGCAAGACCTGTGTTTATGTCGGTAAGTGATAGTTGAAAGTAGTAGATTGCTTGTTGTGTTGAGCTATCAACTTTTGTATTTTTTTGAATAATTTTTCCTGAAAGTGACAAGTCTGGTGCAATCATTTGACCTTTTGCTGCGACTGTTTTTTGGTTAAACTCCTCATTTCCACGTAGATCTTTTCTTGTCTGCATTGCCATTTTATCTTCAGCACCATTTAGTCCAACTGCAGTTGTTACAACAACTTTTCCACTTCTTAAAAGCGCTACACGCATCTTTTTAACAAGTTGGTCTGTGTCGATGTGTTGCATTGTGTCATTTAGTACACGTGATACTACAAGAACATATCTTCCACCGCCTGGCTTGTTTACTGCACCAGAGTTAAGCAGAGATTGAACCATATCTTGAGCTGCGACTTGAAAGTCTCTATAGTCAAGTCCCATGACTGCTTTTGCATCTTTGTCATTGTTAATGTCTATGTTTTGAACTGCTCCGCCACACCCTGTTAATAGTAGTGCTGCTGCACTAAGGCTTAACGCCCATCGTATTGTTTGTTGCATATCTCTTTACCATCCTTTTTTAAATAAACTCTAAAACTTTTTGCATTTGTGTTAGGTGAAATTACATTGATGTAAAATGGCTCATTAATGTAAGCAGGTGTTGTATTCCAGTTTGACAAAATAGTGTCAATTGTGAAATCATTTTCATCAAACCAAACTACTCTGTACTCTACTAAAAAGTAGTCGTTAGTACTGTTTTCGCCGATGACTTGAGCTTGCATAAAGCCATCATTTTTAATTCTGCCTTTAATATCTCTAATTTTAATGTCGTTGCTATGACACTTATCTACAATTTTTACTATTGGGTCTGGTTGTGGTGAATTGCTACATCCACTTAACATTAGTAGTGTAAATATTGAAACTAAAAAATATCTCATTCTTTTCCTTTAGAGTTTTATTACGTTGTAACTTACTTTAGAAGTTGCTGTTGGCATTCTAACAAATACAATCGCATTTTTTGCTTTGCCAAGCTCAACATCTATGCTTTGAGCTCCTACATGTAGTTGTAGCTTTTTGCTTTTTGGCATAGCTACTCTTGCAACTTGATACTCTTTTGGTAGATTGTTCCAGCCTCTTGTGTCTGCTTGAGTGAGTGCAAATTGAACTAAGCCAGCAGCTAATGCACCATATTGACCAAGCTGTCGTCCAGCTTCGTACTGTAAATATGTCTTAATCAATGCACCAAAAACAGCTCGTGCAACAATGTATTTGTAGCTATACTTAAACTCTGTTAAAATAACTCTATCCATACTCGCAAAACTTTTTGTTGTACTTACAAGTTTGCCATTTTCAAAAACACTCAAGTTTTTAGTTGC
>JAYEGD010000007.1:0-22485 GCA_034658915.1 Campylobacterota bacterium
ATTTCTAATATATCACTGTAATCATAGTAGTCTGGTTTAACAAACACTTTTGAGTCTCTTCTGATTATTCTTGAGTCTTTCATGTAGTTATGTTGAATATTTGTTAGAATTTTTAATCTTTTTTTAGAGGAGAAGCCACTCATTTTTAAAAACTTTTTTAACTCTATCTCTTTTTCTTCATCTACTTCATCTGTTTCATCATCTTCTTCTACTAACTCAACATATTCAGCCTCATCAATAGTTTGTTCGCTATTGTCAATTGGTGCAATCTGCTTAACATTGATAACTTCTAAAATAGCTTTTAGTTGGTTGTCTTTATCTTTGTAAATACGTTCTATTTTATCTTTTTCATCTCGAAGCATCTTTATCTGTTGCGATTGTAACTCTTTTATCTCTTTTTCTAGTGCTACTATTTTCTCTTTTAAAACATCATTTTCATACTTAATATACTCAAGAAGTGCATCATTTGTTGCACTTTGAATAGCTGGAGAGCTCAACTCCTCTTGCTCCTCTATAACAACATACTTAAGGTTGTTTTCAATTACACTTTGTAAAGAACCACGTCTTACTCTGTTATATACCGCCTCTTTGGATACTCCAAAGTGTTGAGCAGCTTGAGCAACTGTGAGTTTTTTTACAGCCATAACTATCTCATATTCTCAAATACAAGTGGAGCGTCCCACTCAAGAGCTTTAATTTCACGCATTACTTTTTGAAGCTCATCTATCTGTTTAGATTTTACTCTTATGTGGTCACCCTCAATTTGCGCTTGTGCTTTTAGCTTTAGCTTTTTAATCTCTGCAACTATTTTTTTCGCCTCTTTTGACTCAATGTAATCTACAATTTTATAAGTTATTTTTTTTGTATTACCAGTTGAATCTTCTACTCTTAACTCTTCTAGCACTTTTGAAGAGAGATTTCTATGAAGTAGTTTAGCTACTACAATATCTTTTAAAGCATCTAGTTTGTTGTCACTTGATGCTAGTAAAACAAGTGTGTTCTCATTGTAAGTTATCTCATAAGGCGTACCTTTAAAGTCATACCTATTTGCCACTTCACGCTCGGCTAAATTAATTGCATCTTTTAGAGCTTGTTTATCTATTTTTGCTGAAATATCTACAGAATGTTCTTTTGCCATCTCTATACCTTTGTATTTTTTCTAAAAAACTTATGTTTTTTTAGCTTTAGGGGGTTGTAGGGACGTTCGTCCCTGCCACTATAATGGACTTGATAGTGCGTAACATAAGTTAAAACTGTGGTGCTCCAAAGTCTAATCCACCACCAAAACCAGTTGAAAAATTTGGGTCTAAAAAGCCTAAAATCCCACTTTTTGCACGAAGTTTTTCAATATCTGATTTTGGTGAAATACCTTGCGGACAGGCTATGTAGCACTCTCCACAAAGTGTACAATCCCAAATACCACTATTTTGAACTGCTGTTATTATATCTAAAGATTGTTTCTCTCTGGTATCACTCACATATCTCCATGCTCTTGTTAGTGCAAATGGTCCAATGAAATCTGAATTGAGTTCATAAACAGGACATGCACTATAACAAGATGTACACAAAATGCAGTCACTTTGCAACTCATTTATTTTTGCTTCATCTTTTGTAACACTCTTGCTCTCATCTAGTGTAGAGTAGGCTTTTGCAATAGAGTTTTGCTCAAATTTTGAGTAAGAATCTACAATTAAGTCTCTCTTTACTACCATATATTTTAGTGGTGTTACAACATCACCATCTTGCACTTTGTATGCACACGCCAACACCTCTTTGTCATTAACACGCATAGCACAACTTCCACAAATACTGCTCTCGCAACCACTACTAAAACTAAGTGAGTTGTCATTTTTTTCTTTAATTAATTGCAGTGCTTGAAGTAGCGTTAATCCATCTGCGTCAATTTCATACTCGATTAACTGCTCTTTAAAACCTCTCTCATTTGTTGTTCTTAAAACTTCTATTCTCATTTTACTGCCTTAAAATCAACACAAAGAATACCATCTGCTTTGTATGATTGTGTTTTTGCTTTATAGAGAGTATCATTTTTACTAGCTGCATCACTTCTAAAGTGTGCGCCTCTACTCTCAACTCTACTTATTGCACCAACAATAATAATTTCGCAAAGCTCTACCATATTTCCAAACTCAATAAACTCTACTAAATTAGTGTTGTATTGCATAGATTTATCACGTGGTCCCATAAATGGAATTTCACGCTGAATTTGTCTAATAGCTCCTAAGACTGCTTTTAAACCCATATCATCACGAACAACACCTGCATTGTTGTAAAAAATATTACCAATAAACTCTCTTTTTTCATAAAAGTCTATCTGATTTGTAAAGTGTTTTACCCCTGCTACAAAGTTTTTATCGAGATTTAATTGTGACTCATCTACACTTTTTATCTCTGCACTCTTTACATGTAAAGCTGCATTAATACCAACTTGTTTACCAAAAACAATAATCTCTAAAAGAGAGTTTCCACCTAGTCTGTTTGCTCCATGAACATTATGGTTTGCACACTCACCAACTGCAAAAAGACCTTTTATATTCGTCTCTAAATTCTCACCTATCTCGATGCCACCCATGCTGTAGTGAGCAGCTGGTTTAATTGGAACTATCTCTTTTACAATATCTACATTCTCATATAGTTTTGCTAAATGTCTCTCTTGAGGCAAATTCTCATCAATAAACTCTTCGCCTAAATGTCTAACATCTAAATATATTGTAGAGGATTTCTCTAGCTCTTTAACGATTGCACGTGAGAGTTCATCACGAGGTAGCAACTCATCTACAAAACGCTCTTTTTTATCATTTAGCAGATATCCACCTGCTCCTCTTGCACTCTCAGAAATGAGTACACTAGAGTTTTTGAGTGCAGTTGGATGAAACTGAATAAACTCCATATTATTAACCTTTGCACCTGCACGAACAGCTGCTGCAATTCCATCTCCTGTTGAGCCTTGTGAGTTAGTGCTATGGTGATGATAAATTTTGCTATACCCACCAGTTGCAATAATAACAGCTGAAGATAGATACTGCTCTACCTCTCCTGTTGCAACATTGAGCATATCAACTCCGCAGACACTCTTGCCATCTTCGCTTTTTACAAAGTTTAGTAAAAATCTATCATTAATAAACTCAACACCCTTTTTTACACAAGTGTCATAAAGAGTATGAACAATTTTTAATCCACTAAAATCTTGTGCATAACAAGCACGTGGCGATGCGGCAGCTCCTAGTCGTCTTTGTGCAATTTTTCCACTCTCATCTCTTGAAAACGGCACACCTATTGAGTCTAAAAACTCTATGGCCTCAGGTGCTTCACTACATAGTTTTTCTATGTTTACATGTAGAGCTAAGTCGTGTGAAGATTTTTGCGTATCTTTAATGTGTTGCTCTACACTATCTTCTACATGTAAAGCTGCATTTATTCCACCTTGAGCCATTACTGTTTGTGAACGCGTTGGATATGTTTTAGAGATAACCTTTACAGATACACCCTCTTCAATACAACTCAAAGCTGCCACTAAGCCAGCTCCACCGCTTCCAATTATTAAAACTTCATTCATTTTGCTTTTAACCTTTCAATTGGTAAATAGATTGTAAACTCACTCCCTTTACCCTCTTCGCTAACTAACTCTAACCTACCACTCATTAACTCAATTAACTGTGTAACTATGCTAAGTCCTAAACCTGTACCACCATACTTTCTAGTAGTTGAGCTATCTGCTTGAATAAATGGCTCAAATATTTTCTCTTGCACCTCTTTACTCATTCCAATTCCATAATCTCTAATTGTAATTTGTAAATTCTCATTTTCGTACAAAAATTCAACATCAACATCTTCATCTTTTTTAGAAAATTTTATTGCATTTGAGACAAGATTTGTAATAATTTGTGAAACTCTTAGCCAATCAGCTCTTAAATATAACTTCTCATCACTAATTTTATACTTTAAATTGATACCTTTTTGTTCTGCTTGAATGCCAATTCTCTCTAAAAGTGTAACAGCTTCTTGAGTTAAGTTAAACTCATGTAGATTAACCTCAAATTTTCCACTTTGAATTTTTGATAAATCTAAAATATCATTAATTAACTCTAGGAGATGACGAGAGTTATCTAAAATCATTCCCATGTACTTTCTATTTTGAGACTCTAATTTTTTATGCAAAATTTGTGAAAAACCAAGTATTGCGTTTAGTGGAGTTCTAAGCTCATGACTCATATTTGATAAAAACTCATCTTTTGCTCTTTGCGCTTCAATAGCTCTATTTTTTGCATTTACCACATCTGTAATATCGTAACGTACAGACATATACTCTTTAATATTACCATCTACATCTAAAAATGGAATAATTACAGAATCTACGTAATATGTTGAGCCATCTTTTGCTCTATTTTTAATAGTCGCTTTAAATATCTCTTTATTCTCAATAGTTTTCCATAAATCTAAGTATATCTCTTTTGGCTCATCTGGGTCTCTGACAACATTATGCCCTCTGCCCATTAACTCTTCACGGCTGTAGCCACTTGTTTTACAAAATCTCTCATTTACAAAAGTAATATTACCTTGCAGATCACTTTTTGAGACTATTGCGCTCTCATTTAGTGCATAAACAAATTGTTGCAAATCATTTGTTAACTCTTTTACACGCTTTAATCCAATAACCTCTTTGTAGTGTAAAATTACACCAATAAGTAAAAATATAAATGCGCTAAAACTCATAAATAGCATTAAAACTCTATTTGTATTCTCTTGCTTATTTAAACTCAGTTGCAAATAACTACTAACACTGTTGAAACTATCTTCTAACTTTAAAGAGGCTATTTTTTGATTTACATTTTGGATTTTCACATAGTAGCTTACTATAGCATTCATATGAGCTAAAAGAAGTTCATACTCTACTAATTTTTTCTCATCATCTTCAAATGGATTATAATCTTTTTGATGAAATTTTTTTCTATACTCTTTTAACACCGCACTATCTTCTGTATATTTTTGCTTAAACTCACTTAAGCTGTTTGAGTAGTAACCAATAAGTATTCTCTCCATAGAGAGCTTCATAGCAGGTGAGACTAAGTTATTTGAAATAGCACTATTGTTGTAATTAAAAACATATGCTAATGAGTTCTTAATAGCGCTATGGTATGACTTATATCTCTCAAGGAGATCTCTTTTTTCATCTAATTTATTAGTTAAATCTACAAATTTTTTACTATCTAAAATTGATGAATCATTCAAAAAAACATCTGCTAAGTTACAGATATTCATTGTAATAGATGTAATTTCATCAAGACTATAATTTTGAGAAATTCTATCAGCTAAGAGATCTCTTTTAAGGTCTAAAATTCTTAGCTTTGATAGTTTTTGCTCTAAGCCTACTATTGATTCGTACCTATTATCTCCACTTATCCACAAAAATAGACTATAAATAAGTATGCTTAAAAAGAGTACAAATATTAGGATGCTTTTTAAAAAATTACTCATTTTCAAGCTCTAAAATCTTTGGACTATCACCTGTCAATGAGATTAAAAACTGTTCAATATCATCCACCTCATCGCTACTTAAAACTGCTCCTACTTGATGCTCTGACATATCTTTTATAGCGTCTTTTAAAGTTTTTGCACTTCCATCGTGAAAATATGGTGCGCTCAGTGCAACATTTCTCAGAGATGGAACTTTAAAGTAGTTTATATCTTTTTCATCTTTAGTAACATCATATCTACCTTTGGATGGATTTTTTGAGCTATAAGGAATAATATTTCCTAACTTTTGGTACATATTTCCACCAATATTTTTACCATTATGACAAGCTATGCAGCCTTTAGAGATAAAGAGTGAATAGCCTCTTAGCGCACTTTGAGTTAGTGCATTTTCATCTCCATTTAAAAATTTATCAAACTGCGAATTAGGCGTTATTAGTGCGCGTTCAAACTCAGCTATTGCATCAACAACATTGTGAGCTGTAACACCATCTTTATAGACAAGTAAAAACTTCTCATTGTAGCTAGAATTTTTTAGTTTATCTACAACATTTTCTATACTCTCTCCCATCTCTACCGGATTATGAATTGGACTTAAAGCTTGCTCCTCTAAGCTTTTTGCTCTTCCATTCCAAAATTGAGTAAAGTTGTATCTGGAGTTTAAAACAGTAGGTGAGTTTATTACACCTTTTTTACCACCAATACCTAAAGATACCACCTGTGCATCAGCACCACTTCCAGGCAAGAAGTGACAAGAGGCACAAGCTATAGTGTTATCACGAGACAACATTGGCTCAAAAAAGAGTCTCTTTCCTAAAAGAGCTCTAGGCGTATCAACTTTTGCTTCTTGATCTATTGGCTCAATATCTGCTGCAAAGAGTGGTAAAAATATTGAAAATATTAGTATCTGTTTTAACACCCATGTTATCCATCAGCTGTTATAGCTTCAATTAACTCTAATAAAACATCTTCACACTTGTCATTGTCAATTTGGCAAGTTCCAGCAGCGCTATGTCCACCACCACCATTTTTAAGCATTAACTCACCTACATTTGTTTTTGAACTTCTATCTAAAATAGACTTACCTGTTGCAAAAACTGTATTTTGTTTTTTAAATCCCCAAATTACATGTATAGAGATGCTCTGTTCTGGAAATAGTGCATAAATCATAAAACGATTACCTGGGTAGATTGTCTCTTCATCTCTCAAATCAAGAACTACCAAATTTTTATGAACTGTTGAACATCTTAAAAGTTGCTCTTTAAACTCTACTTTATACTTATTGAACATATCGACTCTCTCAACAACATCTGGAAGTTTCATAATATCTTCAATTCCATGGTCATGACAGTAGTCAATTAAGTCCATCATTAGTTGGTAGTTTGAGACTCTAAACTCTCTAAAGCGTCCAAGACCTGTTCTTGAATCCATTAAAAAGCTTAAAAAGTCCCAACCCTGAGGGTCTAAAATATCTTCACGTGAGAATTGTGCAGCGTCTGCTTTATCTACTGCTAGCATCATATCTTCTCTAATCATTGTTAAATCATGAGTTTTTGAGTAGTAATCATAAACAACACGCGCAGCTGATGGAGCGTCTGGAATAATCACATAATTGTCTGCTTCACCATTACGAATACTCTCACTCTCATGATGGTCAAACACTAAGTGTGCATGAGCTACATAAGGAAGATTTGTAATGATGTCATTTTCGCTAATTGTTATTGTTCCATCTTGCATATCTTTAGGGTGAACGAACTTAATTTCATCAATCAACTCTAACTGTTTTAAAATAACAGCACATACCAGTCCATCCATATCGCTTCTAGTTACTAATCTAAATTTACTCATACTATCTCCATTAATTTTATTTTATGCACTAAAACGAACACGTCCGTTTTAGTGGCAGGGACACAAGTGTCCCTACAACCCCCTAAAGCTTCAAAAAGCTTGCTTTTTGAGAGTTTTTACCTTTTTGCATATATTTTAAACACTAAAGCTATAAAAGCGCCTAAGAACATTTACCTGACTTGATTATATAAAAATATAATTAAAATATACCTCAAAATTCTCAAAGTTGCAGAAATTAAAAAAAATTTTGCAAAATTTATACGAAATATTCCAGCTATTATTGTTAAGGGGTCTCCAATTATTGGAAGTGGGGTTAAAAAAAGAGAGTATAATCCATACTTTTCAAATAGTTTTTTAGCTTTCATAGAACTTTTTGAAGAGCTTACTTTATGAGAAAAAAAGTACCCTAAGAAGTAGTTACATGTAATGGCTAAAACATTACCTAGTGATGCGACAATTAAAGCATAAAGTGGATTTACATTAAAGTTTAACACTGCCAAAAGTGCAGCTTCTGAGCTAAAAGGAAGAATGGTTGCAGCTAGAAATGCACTAACGAAAAGCGCACCTAGCAGTTCAACCATTTAAAGATGTGGTTATGTTTTTTTCTAATAATTTTACTAATTTTTCTCTTGCTTCTATTGATGCCCAAGCAATATGTGGAGTAATGTAGAGTCTCTCTTTAGCTTCTACATGTAGTAGTGGATGGTTTTGAGTCATTGGCTCGACTTCTAAAACATCTAAACCTATGCAGATATTTTTTTCATCAATCACTTGTGCCATAGCACTCTCATTTACAATTCCACCACGCCCTAAATTTAGAAGTGTTGCACCATTTTTAAGCATTCTAAGCTCATTAATATCAATAAGATTTTTTGTTTTCTCATTTAATGGCGAATGAATAGAGATAATATCGCACGTTTGCAACAACTCATCTAACTCTACTCTTTTGTAGTTGGAGTCACTGTTTTTACCACTAGTTGAGTAGTAGCAAATTTCAGCTCCAAAAGCCAAAGCGACATTTGCAACACTTTTACCAATTTCACCCAACCCAATAATGCCATATTTTTTGCCACTAATTTCATGGTATGGACGCTCTAAATTTGTAAAAATATCACTCTTTGAGTATGAGCCACTAGAGACATAGTTATCATAATATGATGAGCTACCAGTTAGATAAAATAGCATTGAAAAAGTGTGTTGAACCACTGAAGCAGTTGAGTAACCTGCTACATTTTTAACCTCTACACCATGTTTTGATGCTGAGTTTAAGTCAATATTATTCATACCAGTTGCTGCAACACAGATAAGCTCTAATGAACTACATGTAGAGATTATCTCATCACTCATTACAACTTTGTTTGTTACAACAATGTTTGCATCTTTAACTCTTTCAAGTGTCTCATCTTTTGATGTTTTTTGATGAATTACAACATCTCCAAACTTATTAAATGAATCTAAAGATATATCTCCTAGAGTTATTGCATCTAAAAAAACTATTCGTTTAGACATCGCTAATTTTCTCTATTAGTTGTTTTGATTTCTCTATTGCGCTATCTACCTCATCTAAAACTAGTGCAACTGCCATTCTTCTGCCAATGTGTGAGTCTGGTTTAGAGAATACTCTTACAAAACTATTCTCACTGAAGAGACTCTCATCAATCTCTAAAGCAGGCGCATAAGACTCTTTTGTAGATTTATATGCCGCACTAGCTCCCTCGCCATAAAAAGTGAATCCCAATGGAAGACCCAAAACAGCTCTTACATGTAGAGCAAATTCACTTTGACTTTGAGTAATAAGCGTAACCATTCCTGTATCATGTGGACGAGGGCTGAGTTCACTAAAATAGACCTCATCACCCTTTACAAACATCTCAACACCAAAGAGACCACGACCACCCAAGCCATCTGTAACTTTTTTTGCCATCTGCTGAGCGCTTTGAAGTGCTTCTTTGCTCATTTGTGCTGGTTGCCATGAAAAAACATAGTCACCATCACGTTGAATATGCCCTATTGGTTCACAAAAAGTTGTATCTTTACCATTTCTTATTGTTAAAAGTGTTATTTCATAATCAAATTTAATAAACTCTTCTACAATTAACTCACTAGAATCACCTCGAGCCTCTTTTGCTATCTCCCAAGATGAGCTTAAATCATCACTACTTTTTGCAATGCTTTGACCATGACCTGAGCTACTCATAACTGGTTTTATTACACATGGAAAGCCCATTTCAGATGCAGCTTCCACCAACTCATCATAGCTCTTTACAAAACGGTAGCCACCAGTTTTTACACACAACTCTTCACTTACAAAAGTTCTAATATTTTTGCGATTCATTGTCTTGTTAACAGCTTCAGCATTTGGAATTACACTAAACCCCTCAGCTTCTGCTTCAAACAGTGCTTCAATAGAGATTGCCTCAATTTCTGGCAGAATAAAGTCTGGCTTCTCTTTTCTAATAATCTCTAAAATTGCCTCTTTGTTTTGCATGTTAACAACATAAGATTTGTTAGCCACAAGGTGCGCAGGAGCATTTTCATATCTATCTACTGCAATAACCTCTAAGCCTAAACGCTGTGCTTCTATTGCGACCTCTTTTCCAAGTTCGCCTGAACCTAGAAGCATTATTTTTGTAGAGTTACTCTTCAGTGGTGAGCTAAATTGCATCAACTATTCCAATTATGAGTTTGCAACTTCTTCAATCTTCTTTTGTAAAGATTGAAGAGAGTCAAATGGTTTCATTACATAGTGTGTTGCACCACCTCTATGGGCATCTAAAACTTTGTCTAATGTAGAGTAAGCTGTCATAATAACAACTTTTAAATCTTTTTTCTTAGCTAACAATTTTGGCAACAAATCTAAGCCATTCATTTGTGGCATCATTACATCTGAAAGTACAACATCTGTATCTTCTGGTAATCTACTAAGTGCTGTTACTGGATTTGAAAAAGTTGTCACTTTATAGCCATCTATTCTTGAAAAAAATCTCTCAAGTAGTGACAAAATCTCATTTTCATCATCTACAATTACTAAATTTATACTCATAACTACCTCTTTTGATTATAATAACGTCATTATATCAAAAAAAAGAAGTAACAACATATGTTTAACAAAACAAATAACAAAAAATACGCTACTTTTAGAGTCATTTTACAAAAATAGTTTTTATAGATTTAATTCTCGAAAACATCGTTTTCGTAGCTTTAGGGGGTTGTATAAAATCAATGTTTAAATAAAACACCTATTGCATCTTTAGTATCTATCTTTGATTTTTGCTCCACCATATTATCAAGTGCTTTAAACACCTCTTTAGATGCATTCTCAATTTTAGTTACCATCTCTTCAATTTTTCTTTTAGAACACATTGCCTCGCCACCTGAACACTCTTTTGCTAATTGGTTTGCAACATCATGAACTATTGAATGTGGTGTCTCTAACGATTTGTATGCTGGAACTTTACTAAACTCTTGCTTCCCTACTCCCTCATTGTACCACTTACCTAAACGACAACTATTATGATCAACTCCATTAAAGTCATTCTCTTCACCAAAAAGCAGTGCAAAAAGATTGTTTTTATAAATTACATGGTCTATTTTTGCAAGCGAGCTAAAAATTTGATCGCTTATATACTCTACTTCAAAAACACTTCTAGCTGCATTTGATTCAAATGAGATAACTTTTTCTTGTAGTTGCTCTATTTTCTCTTTCACACTAAATACAATATCTCCTGTTGCTTCTGTACTCTCTTCTGCACTTGTTGTCTCTTGTTGCATTGCTTTAACAACAATTGCAATATCTTTTGTTGCACTTTGTGTCTTCTCTGCTAATTTTCTTACCTCATCTGCAACAACCGCAAACCCACGTCCATGCTCACCCGCGCGAGCTGCTTCAATTGCTGCGTTTAGTGCAAGCAGGTTTGTTTGGTCTGCAATATCTTCAATAATATTTATTACAGAAGATATCTCTGAGCTTCTCTCTTTAAGAACTTTAGCACCCTCAAGGGTATCACTCATGTGTTGTCCTAGCATATCCATATCTGAAGTTGAACTATTAATTAAGTCTAAACCGACTTTTGACTCTTTTGCAATTGCAGATGACTCTTTTTTCATAACTTTTAACTCATCAAGCATATTTACATAAGTCTCTTGTGAGTCAGTCAAAGAGAACTTGATAGCATTTTGATGTAAAGACATAATATTGCTATCTTTTGAGCTTAAAATGCTTGATTTAACAAGAGAATAGACTCTATTTCCATTTGAGAGAAGTTTGCTTTTTAAGCTACCACTACAATCATTAACTTCAATACTACTTTTTGATGGACTAAGCGCATTAAGCAACCCTCTCTCATCTTTGATAGCACCAAAATTTGAGTTTTTAAACTCAATTGTATTACTATTTTCATCAACAACAAAAACGATTTCATCTTGAGAAAAAGATGCCACTTCTTTGTATGACTCAACCTCTTTTTCTAATAGCTCTACTTTACTCTCTAAAAATTTTATCTTTGCTAATTCATCTTTGTTATCTTTAAAAAACACTATTTTTCCTTATTTTTTGAGTATTATATCATTAAAAAGTCTTATACTAATTTTGCACCACAGAAAAATATTCCTTTAAGTGACTCTTTACTTACATAAACAATCTCATACATTGCACTTTTTTTACCATTTAGCTCTTTTGAAAACTCAAGTTTAATTTCTGTTTTTATTCCACATTTACCAGACACCACATCAGTTGAATAGAAAGATATTCCGCCATTTGAGCTATCAAAAATATATACATCTGTCATAAATTTAGAATTTACATACACTTTTGCTTCCAATGGAGGCGTAATAATTGTACGCTTAATATCTCTTCCCTCTGCAATAACTTCAAATCCATCTGCTAAACCTTTTAGCTCTCCACCTTTTTCAACAAGAACATTCATAACTTGCTTAGAGACATTAGCGTTTGCAGCCAAAATAGTACTAGACTCTTTCACTTTTATTAAACCATTAGATGCATCACTTAGTGCAACAGACTCATTTTTAAACTCTACTTGAAACTCACCGAGCGTTGAAGAGATTAACTCAATAGAGCTTTTAATGCTCTCAAATCTATCGTCTAACCTTTTAGAACTCTGCGCTAATACATTAATAATCTCTTTAGCACCCTGTGCGTTTGATGTTACTTTGTCAATATACTCATGAATTCTAGTTAAAACTTTTCCAATATCTTGCGCATTATTTAGTGAAACTTCTGCTAGTTCACGAATTTTTTCAGCAACAACTGCAAATCCTCGTCCATGTTCACCCGCACGTGCAGCTTCAATTGCTGCATTTAGTGCAATTAAGTTTGTTTCATCGGCTATATCTGTAATAACCTCTATTGTTTTAGAAATCTCATCTGAAAAGCGACGAAGCTCACCAATGGATGATACTGTATCATCCATTGAGTGTGCTGCATCATTGCTTTGTGATAAGTTTGTTTGAACCTCTTTTTGACCATGAACAATCTCTTCACCAGAATTTTCTGAGCTTTTTAGCAGTTCATCTAGTTTATACCCAGCAGAGCTATTGAGTGACAACACCTCTTCAATATGCTCTTGTGCTTTTGTTAAAGAGCTGTTTTGCTCTTCAACAAGCCCATTAGTCTTATCTATTTTTACGTAGCCATAACTAGCCTCAAATGCCATCTGCTTACTTTGATGAACTACATTTGCAATAACTGGTTTTAGCGCTTCTACCATCTTATTTAAGTGACCAAAAACCATATCAATCTCATTTTTGGAGCCAGCTTGCTTTTTGCACTCATCTTCTATTAAATCATCAATAACAAAGTTGCCCACTTCAACCCTGCAAACAACCTCTAACATTTTATTAATTCTAGCTGCAATAAATTTTCTAAATAGAACATCCATTAAAACTAAAATAATAATAATGTTTAAAATAAATGTAATAGAAGTAGCGATTAAGTTTGCATTGAGTGCATCATTAAAATCTGTTGTATCAACTAGAACATCTTCTACTGCAATCACATCTCCTGTTTTCCACATTGGATGACACATTAAACATCTATCTTCACTTACAATTGGGCGAGACAACATGTAAAACTCTTTTCCATCATTTTCTATGAATTCTTCATACTGTTTTACATCTTTATTGGCTTTAAAAAACTCTATTGCTTTTTCTTCAAAATCTTTTGCTTTGTTTTTAGGATTCATAGGCTCACTCGATGCCTCTTTGTAAAAAACTTTTCCATCTGATATTTCTGTAAATTTATCAAAAATCTCATTTTGTATTACTTGTGGAATTTCTGGCGATGCTCCACTAAAAAACTTCTCATTTCTCGATTCAAGTAAAACACCTGCAAAGTCTAAAATTGATTCTGCTTTTGATTTCATATTTTTTTCTAATATCTCTTTTTGTGATACATAATCATAGATGTAAAAAAATGAAGAGATAAATATGAATGCACCTGCAAACATAATAGAGAACATAGTAGCCAATTTGTATTTATAGACAAAAGTGAACATTAAGAATCCTTAGAAGTTTTATCTTGTAGTAACATAAAGGTAGCAATTACATTTTTGTTAAAGTTTATGATTATAGCAATATTTTACTGCATATTCCCAAAACTGCACTTTGTGAGCGTAAAACAGTTTTTGTATCTAACTTATAAACCTTTAACTGTTTCAAAAAGTTACGCTCATTTTGTGTAAAACCACCCTCACATCCAACAATAAAAGTTTTAATTCCACTAAAGTCATTGCAAACATTTTCACTAAAATCAAACAGTGTTGAATCTGGATTATTTTCAATAAAGCTCAGCAAAGATGAAGCGTAATCGAACTTCATAAAGGTATCTCTTCCACACTGCTGATTTGAGTTAATAAGAATTTTTTCTAATCTACTCTTTTGAATTTTAAAATTTTTTTGTGACCTTTCACATGTAATAAATGTAATTTTATCTACACCCAACTCATTGAGTGATCCTAAAACACTCTCTACACTCTTTGGATCAATTTGACACCAACCTACATGTAGTGAAGTTGAAGAGGTTTTAGTACTACATGTAGAGCAACGCTGTAAAACTAACACTGCAAAGCGTGGCTCAATACTCTTTATTGTGTAGTGGTAATAGCTCTCAACATCATCTAACTTTTTAAGAACTATCTCATCATTTACTACTGCTCTTCTTGCTTTTATGAGATGCTTGTAGAGTTCACCTTTTAGCTTAATAGTCTCATTTGAAGCCTCATCGCAATAGGCGAAAATCATAAAATGTACATCCAAATGCTCATAACAACAAGCATTGAAAACTCAACCGCAAGTATTGTCATAGCTTTTTTCTTGTAAGTTTTTAAAACATCTACTATATTCAGATTAATATGTTTTAGTGTTGCGTACCTTTTTGCTTCAAGATACATCATAGCAAAAATGAAAATAATCATAAAAATATTTTCTATTGTGAAACTTAGATGTTTTGCTGCCATCATTACCATTCCAGTAAACAAAATAAGAAAAATCAAAGAGGATGAGATAGGCATAAAAATTCTCATTCTTTTAGCATAGACTCTTAAATCATCTGCACTTTGAAGCATTAAAACATTGATTACTACAACACCTACTAAAACCCAAACACCGACATCATGGATTTGCAATCCTAAAGCATACATTTCATTCATAAAAATTATTTTAGCAAGTTTTGCATATAATCCCTATAAAAAAGGCTCTACACATGGCAGTTACAATTGATGAGGCTATGGAACTTATTTACAAAAATATTTCAGCTGTCTCTATTGAGACTATTAACATTGAGAACTCTAGTGGCAGAATTTTGGCACAAAATGTTACTTCAACACACAACTTGCCTCCTTATGACAACTCTGCTATGGATGGATTTGCAGTTAAAAAAGGTGATGAGGGAGAGTGCGTAAAAGTAACTAACACCATATTAGCTGGAGATAAAAGTGACTTTTTACTAAGTAGTGGTGAAGCAATCCGTATTATGACGGGTGCAAAAATTCCAACTGGAACTGAGGTTATAGTACCTATTGAAGATACTACTACATGTAGTACATGTAGCGATGGTATTGTGCTTCCTAAGCTCTTAAAAGAGGGAAATCATATTCGTTTATGTGGTGAAGATGTTCAAAGCAATGAAACTATTTTAAATTTTAGCGAGTCATTAAATGCCTATAAAATTGCACTTTTAGCATCTCAGGGTATTACTCATATTCAAGTCTATAAAAAACCTCGTGTTGCACTTATTGCAACTGGGAGTGAAATTAAGATGCATTTTGAGACTATTGATGAGTATGAACTATACAACACAAATGCAATAGCACTTCAAGCTAGGTGCAGTGAGTTAAACTGTGAGACAATTTTACTACATAGTGTAGAAGATAATTTAGAAAATATTAAAGAGCTAATTGCATCTACATTAGATTGCGACTTAGTTATAACATCTGGTGGAATCAGTGTTGGTGATGCAGACTACACTAAAGAGGCGTTTGAAGCGTATGAGTATGAAAATATTTTTGAACATATAAAAATTAAACCTGGAAAGCCTACAACATTTGGAAAAATTGGAAAAAGTTTTATACTGAATTTACCTGGAAACCCACTAGCTTGTATGATGAATTTTGAACTATTTGGACAAAGTATGATTTTAGCTCTTAGTGGTGTGCAAGAAAAGTACATAAACACAATAGAGGCAACACTAAGCCAAAATATAAAAATTAAAAAAGGAAGAGACACATTAGTCCCAGGCTATTTTGATGGAACAAGCTTTAAAGCATCTACAAAGTTTGCTCCAGGAATGGTCTCACCACTAGCGCATGCTAATAGTTATACAGTAATAGATGAGAGTTGTGATGGAGTTGAAGCTAATCAAAAAATAAAAGTCATTCCAACAACTCATCAAATAACATCAAAAAGCAAAATAGACTTTAAAAACCGATGTTGGAACTAATTTTGCTTTACTGATATTTAGCCTAAATAAGGAGGGTATGATGTCAGTAAAACAAATGTCTGGTAGATTCTCAACGCTTTTAGAGCGCATAGAAAGTTCACTTTTTAAGTTGAGCCAGAAAATCCTATAATTGAACGGACTCAATTATAATTTTTGCTAAGGATAGCGCCTTTGAGCGGTGCGATAACTTCTTCTTGACATCCATATCAAGCTGAGCTATTGTATCCTCATAACCAGCTGGAATAAACATTGGATCATAACCAAAACCACCATCTCCTATTGCATCATCTATAACATCTCCATGCATCCAACCATGAACAACATCTTCACTATTTTTTGTAACTATTGCAATAGCTGCTGTATAAAATGCTGCTGTTTTTTTAATATTGTTACTCTTTAATGTCTCAATTAGTTTGTATAAGTTATCTTTATCACTTGCACCAACTCCTGCATACCTTGCACTATAAATTCCTGGAACATATCCTAGCTCTTTTACACTTATGCCACTATCATCAGCAATTACTAAAGCATTTTCATCATTTAGCGCTTTAAATACTGCTCTTGCTTTTATTAGTGCATTTTGTTTAAATGTGTCACCATCTTCTACTATTTCAAACTCTTCTATTAACTCTGAATATGGTATAACTTCATATTCACTCCAAAGCTCTTTTATCTCTTTTACTTTGCCTCTATTTGATGTAGCTAAAACAATTTTCATAATAATCCCATTTATTGATGATACACTAAAATGAGCAAAGCCCATTTTAGTGGCAGGGACACAATGTCCCTACAACCCCCTAAAGCTTCAAAAAATATTTTTTTTGAGATTTTAATAGTGGTTACATCATAATTTTTAAAGTATTATAATATAATATTGCACTTTTTATATTAAGGAAAAATATGTTTAAAAAAGTAATGCCACTCTCCGCCATATTATCACTTCGGTTTTTAGGGCTTTTTTTAGTTCTTCCAGTAATTTCTGCTTATGCAGCTTCTATGACAGACAATTTAATATTAGTTGGGATTGTTGTTGGTGGTTATGCACTAACACAAGCTGCATTTCAACTCCCATTTGGAATATTAAGTGACAAAATAGGTCGTAAAGTAACCATTTTTATAGGTCTTATAATATTTTTAATAGGCTCAATAATCTGTGCTATTAGCGATGACATCTACATGTTAATGCTTGGGCGTTTTTTACAAGGAACAGGTGCAATAGGTAGCGTAATTACTGCTATGATTAGTGACTTGGTTCATGAAGAGGTTCGCGCAAAAGCTATGGCTATGATGGGTGGGTCTATTGCTTTGAGTTTTGCTCTTGCTATGGGCTTAGGTCCTGTTTTAAGTGCATCTTATGGAACTGAAATTCTATTTTGGATAACAGCAGTTTTAAGTGTTATGGCTATGGTAATTCTATTTTCTAAAGTGCCTACACCTCCTAGAATTAGACACATCTACAAACATCAAACAACAACTAAAGAGATTCTTAAAGATAGTGACCTGCTTCGCTTGACAATTACAGGAGCACTGCAAAAAGGTCTTATGAGTATTGCATTTTTAATTATTCCTATTGTAATGTTAGGAAGTGTTGAAGATGGTGGCTTTGCTTGGGATAAAAGTGAGTTATGGAAAGTTTATGTTCCTGCTATGGTTGTTGGGCTTTTAGCTATGGGACCTGCCGCTGTTTTTGGAGAGAAAAAGAATAAACCTAAACTTATGTTTTTAATTGCAATATTTTTCTTTGCTCTCTCTTTTTTCTTAATGGGCTTAGCAACAACTGCATCTACTTTTATTGTTGGAGTTATTAGTTTTTTTATCGGCTTTAATATGTTAGAGCCACTTCTACAATCTATGATTACAAAGTTTGCTAAGGTTCATCAAAAAGGTGCAGCTCTTGGAATTTCAAACACTTTTGCATACCTTGGTACTTTTATTGGTGGCACATTAGCAGGACTAAGTCTTGAGATATTTAATAGAGAAATATTGGGAATTGCACTAGGTGTTGTCTCATTAGCATGGTTAGCGTGGACTTTTGGAATGAGAGACCCTATTAAATATTCACATCTTTTTATTCCTCTTAGTGAAATAGATGAGTCAAAACTAGAGAACCTAGATAGCGATGGAGTTTCACAATATTACATAAACGAGACAGAGAAGTTAGCAGTCTTTAAATATGATGCACAACTTATTAGTGAAGATGATTTAAAAATAAAAGTTGGAAATTAGATAAAAAGCGTTAAAACGCTTTTTACTCTGCAGGAATATCAATTCCCATTCTAGCTAGAATTGGAGTAAGAGATTTTTTCATAACAACAGGAGTAAAAGGTTTAGCAATATAGCCATTAGCGCCTAGCTTCATATGTCTCATTACAGCTTTTTTCTCAGCTTCAGTTGTAACCATAATTACACGTTTGTCATTGTGTTCTGGATTTTTACGTAATTTTTCTAAAAACTCTGTACCATTCATCTCTGGCATATTTACATCTAGCATAATAAGCGTAACCTCAGGGTTAGCTCCTAAAACTGAAAAAGCTTCAACACCATCTCCAGCTTCACAAATATTAATATTATCTTTGCCCATCATACGCTCTAAAACATTTCTTAAAACTCTACGGATAGTTATACTATCATCAACTAACATTACATTTAACATTCAGATACCCTTAAATGAAATAAATTTTAAGACAATTATAATACCCACAAGCTAAATTATGAATTAAACATATACCTCTTTCGGTATATAAATAAATAGTGTGATTTTTAGTAATAATCCAGAGCTATACTATGATGACAGTATTACTTTTTCCTATAATTTCTAGCTCTATTTTTCTCAAAACACTCTTGGCATATTTTAAATTTGTAATCACGTCTTAACGTCTTTGAACAACTTCTACACTTGCTCATAAAGTGATCTTGCTTTAAAGACTCTTCTAAAAATTGGTTTACTTTTGCTCTTGTTTGAAGTGCTAAATTGATATCCACAAAAAATTCATTAAACCTGTAACTCAACCACAAGTACATAGAGATCTCTTTAATGTAATCTTCAGCGCGAAGCAGCTCTTGTGTTGTTTGAGCAGCATACTCTAATGATGGTGCATTGTAACGAATTTTTCTTTTTGCTTGTAATCTTTTTAGATATATCTCAAAAGTTGCCATAATGTATGGTGACTTCAATGTTAAAGGCGCACAAGCTAGATGATATTTTGTACTTAAATCTAGCTCATATTTATCTATTATTTGTGAAGCTTCCAACATACTCTCTAATGAAACTGCTCTAAAAGGTCCTACAAAACGCATATTATCTACAAAAAATTTCAAAATAACCTCTAATGAGTTCTCATTTAAAATCTTTCCAACTAATAAAATATGATCCAAATTTGCAGATACATTAAATGGAATTTTAATAATTTTATCATCACTTTTTACTAAAGCATCTACTACATGTAGAGTATCTTCATCAAGTGCAGAGATGAAACCTCTCTCATTCAGTCCAAACCTTCCCGCACGTCCTGAAATTTGGTGTACTTCACTAGGGGTTAACTCTCTATCGCTTATGCCATCAAATTTAAAAGCTCTTGAGAAAATAATTGTCTTTATTGGTAGGTTTAACCCCATGGCTATTGCGTCAGTTGCAACTAAAATCTCACTCTCTCCATCACGAAAACGACGCGCTTCTTCACGTCTAACTTCAGGCGATAAATTACCATATATTACACTTACTGTGTAGGTTGGAGCAAGTAGGCGTTTGTAGTTTAATACATCTTTTCTCGAAAATGCAATAACCGCACTACCTTTTTGGATATGATTTAGAGGTATTGCATAATCTAACATCTCCAACGCTGTTTTTCTCTCAAACTCTATAACAGTTAATTTTTCACCCAAATACTCAGCTAACTGCTCAATTGCTTCTTTGGAGTTTGCAGATCCTGTCATAATAACTTTAGAAGCAGGTGCGCCGATGATTGCATTTGCCCATGCCCAACCTCTATCTCTGTCATCTAACATCTGAACTTCATCTATTACACAAACATCTACATCTATCTCATAATTTAACATCTCAATTGTTGAGCTTACATGTGTTGCATCTTCGTTAATAATATGCTCTTCACCAGTAATAAGTGAAACATCAACATCTGAACTTTTTAACTCCTCATACCCCTCTAGTGCCAAAAGCCTCAATGGTGCAAGGTAGTAACCTGTGTCTGCTTTTTTAAGATCTTGCATAGCACTATATGTTTTACCACTATTTGTAGGACCAATGTGCAAAACCAACTCTCTTTTCATAGCTCTTGCTTGTGGAAAAAGGTTTTTAAAATCTCGAATGGTTAAAGAGAGTAACTCTTGAGTTTGACGCTTAAAAAGCTCTCCTTGAATGGAGAAATTATAAGCACGAACTACTTTTCTAACCATTTTATGATTAATGCTCAAAGAGTTCTTCAACCATTTTGCAATTAAGTCATAGAGCCTATCTTTTATCTCTCTCTCAGTTAAATTCAACCTTCTGCTTGCACTTAGTGCTTCCACATAAATAAGTTCAAACTGCTCATTAAACTCTTTTTCAACTCTTTTTGACTCTACATGTAAAAGCTCTAAGAGATTAAAATCTTTAGAGTTCCATATTATGTTTTGTATCTCATCTAAACTTACATGTGCTTCTAAAGTGTAGTTGAAATTTTTAACATACTCTTCTACAGTATAGTTTTGAGTTGATTTTATTACAATATCTTCACCAATAATCTCAATATTCTCAACATTAAAGTAGTCTCTAAAAATGGCTTTCAAGCTCTCTTCATCAATCTCAACACTTAAAAACTTATTTGATGGCTTGGAGCGTTTTAATATTTTAACTATATCTTGAGGCTCAATATAGATATTGTTTTCTTGTTTTAGTAAAAAAGTGTTAAGACGCTCTTGTGCCTCTTTTATTGCATTTTGCTTCAACTCATTAACTTCTGTGTAAAGCTCATCTATGCTAATATCTAACTCATTTTTAATATCAAATGTTTTTGTTTTTAGTGGTTGAATTTTACTGAACTCTTCGCCCAATAAAGAGTATTTTAATGATGCATTGAACTCCAACTTATCTTCATAATCAAATACTCCATCTAACATCTCTTGGAGTTTTGATTTTTTATTTGAGAGTCTAAGATATTTTAGCTTTGTATCAATTTTGTTGTGTGTAACCTTAGAGACTTTTTGAGTAATGAAGTAATCGTATAAATCTTGATATTCAGACGCTTCAAGCTCATATTCACAAAGCATTGATTCCACTTTTTGTACTATATCTTGGTGCTGTGGTCTGCTTTTTGTCAAGATATATTGAGTTTTGTAAATTTTAAAAAAATCTGCAATATGTTCATGAGTATGAACATCTTGAGCATATGTTTTGCGTAAAAATTTAACAAGATAATCTTTTGAGTAAGACTCAGGAGTTAGTCCTAAAAATAGAACTAGTTCAATTAATATTTTCTCTTCAACTCTATCAATACCTTTTTCAAATCCATCATCGCCAAAGTAGTACTTAAAAGTTTGTGTGAGTTTTTTATGTTTTCTATGCTTTTTCATACGCTATAATACCCAAAAAAATTGGAATTTATATGAATTTGAATGAAGATGAGTGGACACAAGAGCAGTTTTTAAAAAACAGAAAAATTTTAGAAGAGAGTGGAGTTAAAGTTCTACTAATAGATACAATTTTATCGCCTATTGAGAAGGTTGAAACTGTAGTCTATAACCCTTTTGAGTTAAAAAAAGAGCCAAATGGTTCAGTTTTTGTTTTTTACTGCGATACAGGAAAATCTACCAAAGAGAGACTAAAAGAGTTTAGAGAAAAGTTTCCTAATATGCACTGTATTTCATTAAGAGGTGGAAGAGGTTATTGGAGGAAGAATTTTACTATTTAATACAATCATATAAGCAAAGCTCATATGATTGGCAGGGACACAATGTCCCTACAACCCCCTAAAGCTACGAAAACTTATGTTTTCGAGAGTTAAAAAGCTCTTTTATGTGCTTAATGAGAGTTAATATTCACTTTTTATTAAAAGTAAATAGGGTTAATTATAACGCACCCTCATGTTTTGCTAAGTAATCTGCAACACCCTCAGTTGTTGCTTTCATACCCTCATCACCTTTTGTCCAACCAGCAGGACAAACTTCACCATGCTCATCAGTAAATTGCATTGTATCTACCA
>JAYEGD010000008.1:0-6383 GCA_034658915.1 Campylobacterota bacterium
AAGTGATTAATTCAGCACTTAAAAAAGAGATAATAATTATAGAGACTAATGAAGAGCTTTGAATAATTGCTGTAATAAGGAAGCCAGTACCAACAGCTTTTGGTACATTAGAGGTACTTTTTGATAATATTTTTTCAACAACTCCACCACCAAAGAGCTTGAAGCCATCTTCCATAAAAACCATTCCAATTAAAAAAATGGCAATTCCACTAACAATGGTTGTTGCATTTGAACTTGAAAAAAGTAAAAATGCAACAAGAAGTAAAAATATTGGGTAGATAGATTTTTTTAACATAACTTAAAATCCTTTTAGCCGAGCATAAATTATAAAGAATATTGCATTATGTTACCAAGAAAGTGTTTTAGTATCATCTTTAAATAGTGCTTTTTCAAGCAGTTTAGCGTTACCTAATTTAATACCTTTAACTAACTCTGAACCCTCAACTCTATACTCTTTCATACAAACAGGACAGATATATACAGCTCCACCATTTTTAATAATTCCCTCTAATTTAGATTGAATTTGAGAGTATCTAGCGTTTTTAGTAGATGCCAAAACAACACCTTTGTCATTTAAATATAGAGTTAAAGGATGATCTTTAGACATCATTTTTGAACTAAATTGAACAGCCATTAAAGCACGATGCTCACTATCTGTAGTAAGATTAACAAAAAGTGGATCTTTCCCATCAGCAAAAGCCAACACACTTAAAATCATGCTTAAAAACATAGACGTAAGTAATTTTTTCATATAAACTCCAATTTTGTAAGATTATGAAGTGTAACTAATTTAATATTTAAAGTAGTTAAATTTATTCAACCTATAAATTTATGGTTGAAGTTTATAGGTTGAAAAGTGACAAGTCACGTGAGCCGTCTGCTGAAGACCACTAATTGGACTTAGTTCAACTTCGTATCTTAAAAAAGTGACAAGTCACGTGAGCTGTCTGCTGAAGACCACTAATTGGACTTAGTTCAATTAGTGCTAAATTAGTAGTACGCCGCAATAATAGCAAATGCTGCAAAGAACATTAGGTGTGAGATTCCCTCAAAATAGTTTGTGTGTCCCTCATCTGTTGTTTTCCACGCTAAAATTATTGTCAAAATTAGTGCGCCAATTTCTAGGGTGTTAAAATCTAGCATCAAATTAATTCCTGACATGTATGCTAGTGCTAGTAAAACTGGAACTGTTAGTAGTATGGAGACTGTTGAAGCTCCCATAGCAATGTTTACAACACGTTGAATTTCATCATTTTTAGCAGCTTTTATTGCTGTTGCAATCTCTGGAGCTACTGCTACAATTGCTATGAAAAGACCAGAGAGTGCTGGTGAAATTCCATACTCTTTAGCGATGATTATTCCATCTGTTGCAAAAACTTCTGCACCTATTGCAATGATGGCTATTAGTACAAATATAGATATAAAATTGCCCATATTGTTGAATCTGTCAAATATATAACTATTATTATGTTCATCATCATAATCATCTTCATCACTTTTATTTCTTATTTTAAACATTCTGCTTCTTGCAGTTTGTTTGAAGAAGTGCGTGTGTGTTTTTGTCTGAAAAATAATAATAAAGATGTAAAAAACCATCAGTAGTCCAGCAATAATGTATGAAACTTTAGCCACAACCTCTGTAGCGTGTCTAGACTCATTTAAAAGACTTGGTACTAAAAGTGCTACACCTGTAACAAATAAAATAGTAGTATAAGCACTTGATGTCTCTTTGTTATGGTCTTGTTCTCTAAATTTCAGTCCACCTAAAAATACTGCAAGTCCTAACAAAACATTCATATCCACAATTACAGCAGATATAATACCACCTTTAACAGTCTCTATAACATCAGGATTTCCATAAGCTTGTAGTAAAATTATATATAGAAGTATAATCTCAACAATAACAGCACTAAAAGTTAGCACAAAACTACCATATGGTTCTTGTAGTCGTTCTGAAATTATTTCTGCTACTTCTGAAACTGTAAGTGAAAGTGCTCCTATACCAATAGCAGCAAAGAGTGTAGAGAGTGATGTATAACCACTTTTATGTAGTAAAATTGCTAAAACAATAGATGTAAGACCAATTATTATGTCCCAATAATCGTCTAAAAGGTTTGAAGTTTCGTTCTGCCTCGATGAGTCTTCCATTATGTGTAAATATCCTTGTGTTAAGTTAAAATAATTGTTGCTAGGCCTAAGAAGCTAAAAAAGCCAACAATATCTGTTACTGTTGTAAGTAAAACAGTTGAGCCTATGGCTGGGTCAATATTTGCTCTTTGTAATACTAGTGGTATTACTGCTCCAAAGAAACCTGCACTAAACAAGTTTATTACCATAGATAGAGCAATTACAACACCTAAAAGAGGTATATCGAACCATAAAAAAGCGATTGTTCCCATAATAAGAGCAAAAAACAGACCGTTAACTAATGATAGTAAAACTTCTTTTAAAATAGTCTTTTTGGCATCGACTGTGTCAATATCACCTAGTGCCATTTGACGAACTGTAACAGTTAGTGTTTGTGTTCCAGCATTTCCACCCATTGAAGCTACTATTGGCATTAAAACGGCTAGAGCTACAAAAGATTGTATTGTTGAGTCAAAAATACCAATAACAAAAGAGGCTGCTATTGCAGTTAAGAGGTTAATCGAGAGCCAAAAAGCTCTATGTTTACCAATTATAAAGATATCTTCATCTTGCTCTGCATCATCATCAACCCCTGCAAGGTTATAGATTTGTTCCGTAGCACTCTCTTGAATAATGTCATAAATGTCATCAGAAGTAATACGACCTACTAATTTGTTGTTGTCATCTACCACTGGAACAATATTTAAGTTGTAGTTACTAACCATCTCTACAACCTCTTTAATATCTGCTTTATGGTTAATGAAATATGTTTTAAATTTATCTGCTGGTATGTCGCTATAGTATAAATCACGATCGAAAATAATTAGCTCTTCAAGTCCAAGTGAACCTATGTATGAGTTGTTTTTACTAACTACATGTACATCATAAATATTATCTACCTCATCACTCTCTTTTAAATGCTTTAGCTCTTTAAGTGATGACATAATATCTGTATCAATAGTAGCTTTAAACATCTCTATTTGCATGTATGCACCAGCTTCATGCTCATCATAAGAGATTAGTTTCTCTAATACTCTTTTTTCGTCGTCCTCAAAGTTTGAAAGAATATTATTTGCTAACTCTTCATCATCTTCACTAATGTTTTGTATGAAGTCTGCTGCATCATCGGTATCCATTCTTGTAGCAATATCTGAGATATTTAAAACACCTATTACTTCAGCTACCTCTTCTTGCATAATAGGAGGCATTTCACAGACAACATCAGCAAAGAGTTCATGTGGAATTTGTGTTAAAGCCTCCTCATATTTTTCACTGTCAATCTCACGAATTGCTTCAAGTTGCTCAAAAAGGTCATAGGGATGAAAGTCGTAATCATCATCATTATACTGTTCTACCTCATGCTTAACAGTTTTAAGTAGTTTTTTTAGAGCGCTCTTTTGGCTCTTTTTTTTTGCTTTGTTTTTAGCCAAATGAGTCTCCTTATACCTTTACTCTATCTTGCATTGCACGTGATAGTGATAGCATATCTATGTTTTCTAAACTAACACCAGTTGGAACACCTTGTGCAATTTTTGAAAAATTTATATTAAATGATGATAGTTTATCTTCTATGTATAAAATTATTGCATCATTAGCAATTGATGGCGTAAGTGCAAAAACAACTTCATCTATTCCACTTGAAACCATTAACCGCAAATGATCCATATCAAAATCATCTAAAGACTCTAGCACAAAGTACCTTCCATCAAAGTATGAGTTTTGCTCAATTATCATAATATCTTTCGCATTTTCTACTATGCAAAGTGTGTTGCAGTCTCGCTCACTATCGCTACAAATTTCACACAGTTCGTCTTCACTCATTCCACCACAAGAGCTACACTTTCTTAAACTTCCAATAGCATTTTCTATAGCGTGAGCTAATTTTACTGCGTTAAAACTATCATTCATAATCATATGATATGCAAGCCTTGTTGCAGACTTTTGACCAACAGTCGGAAGGGTTTGCAACGCTTCAACTAAAGCGTTGAATTTACGTAAAGATTTTTTAACCATTATTAATTAATACTCTCTTTTGGAAGTAGCATCCACAATTTTAATTTCTCTTTCATAACTCCAGCACTTTTCATAGCATCATCCCCATAACCAAAAAACATATCCGCACGAACTGCACCTTTGATTGCACCACCAACATCTTGAGCAATTACAACTCTATTTATATCCACTTTTTGATGTTTGTTGTATGAATCTACATAGAGCAAAGTGCCAAGTGGAATGAATTTTCTATCTACTGCAACTGAGTGTTTTGGAGTTAGCTCAACTCCTAACGCTCCAGTTGCAGGGGTTTTGTTTTCACTAAAGAATATAACACTAGGGTTGTAGTTTAAAATAGGACGAACTTCATCAGGATTGTTTTTTAAATATTTGTAAATTGCTTGCATTGACATATCTTCACGAGATATCTTTTTTTTGTTAATAAGGTACCTTCCAATAGCTCTGTATGGATGTCCATTTTGGTTGTTGTAGCCTACAAAAATTGTCTCACCGCTATCTAGTTTAACTCGTCCTGAGCCTTGAATTTCTAAAAAAAACAGCTCTATCTCATCATCTACATAGCAGATTACTTCGCTTTGGTGTTCTTTAATATTTGCTCTTGAGTAGTATGGAACTACTTTGTTACCAACAAGCCTACCTCTATATTTTCGCTTTGAAAGCTCTGGATATAAAGAGCCTAAACTAACCTCAACTAAATCTTTAGGTCTCTTGTAAATTGGGTATCTATATTTAGAGCTTTTTGCTCTTGAGCCATGAAGAAGTGGCTCATAATAACCTGTAAGCATTCCAGACTCATTATCATTTATGATATATGGTGAAAAATAGTTTTCAAAAAAATGCTGTTTATCTTTACATGTAGAGCTATTACATGTAGTGGCTATTTCACAAGCTTTAGGGTATTTGTTAAATGTTTTTTTAACACTACAACTCTTTTTAAATGCATTAAAAATTTGTGAAAACTCCTGTTCATTCCAGTTTGGAAGCTCATCAAAACTACTCTTTTGTAAAGAGAGTTCTGGTGCAAAACTCTTTTGTGGTTGAATTGTTGCTTTTTGTGAACACCCTATAAAAATAAAGCTAAAAATTGTTAAAATCAAAATATTGTACATAGTCGCCATTTTACCCAAAAAGAGATAAGAATGAATTTAGATTTATATGCTAATGTTGAAGATATGCTAGGTTTAGAAGAAGCAACGCATGAATTACATGTAGAGTTTTACAATGAGTTAGAAAAGTACAACTTTAAAACACTTTTAGATGTAGGTTGTGGAAGAGGGGAGTTTATTAAAAACATACCATTTAAAGATGTTACATGTAGTGGTATTGACAAAAGTCAAGTAATGGTAGATGCTTGTAAAAAAAGTGCTCTACATGTAGAGTGTAAAGATGTTAGTGAAGTAAAAGAGAAATATGATGTTGTAGTCTCTATATTTGATGTTTTAAACTTTATGAACAAAAAAGAGCTACAGCAATTTTTACAAAATATTTCAAATATATTAAATGAAGATGGAATTTTTATTGCGGATATAAATTCACTATATGGTTTTGAAAGTGTAGCAGATGGTACATACATTGCTCAAGATGAGAGCAGATTTTTAAGTGTTGAGGGTGAGTTCAATGGAAGTGAATTAACCTCTACTTTTACACTGTTTACAGCTCAAGAGAGTGGTTTACATGTAAAGCAACAAGACAAAATAGTTCAAACTTACCATACGATAAAAGAGATAAAAAAGAGTAAATCACTGCGCTTAATTAACCAACATAACATCTCACTTTACGACAGTGATGATAAAATTATGTTGGTGTTTAAGAGGTTGCTATAGTCTAAAAAGTAAACTAAAATATTAGCTAAAAGAGTATTTAAAATAATAATAGATACAATGTAACAAATGAAAAGGATTGAAGTATGCATTCATTAAGAATTAATGTAAATGATAATATTTATGAACAATTTATGGGATTGATTGATATTTTACCAACACAAAGTATTCAAATAGAGGAGATAAATGAAGTTCCTTATTATCCTGCTATATCTTTTGAAGAAGCACAAGAAAAAGTTTCACGTACTATAAATGAGATACCAAATAATCAAGGGATACCATCTGATAAAGTTTTTGATGAATTATTATCTTGAATGTTATATCAAGTTATAATAGAACCTAATGCTAAAGATGATTTATATGATATCTTGTTATATATAAAAACAGGTGGGTCAATACAAAGTGCAAAAATTTTTATTGGAG
>JAYEGD010000009.1:0-6368 GCA_034658915.1 Campylobacterota bacterium
ATGTTTTTTGCACTTTTCTCACTTATTCCTGAGACAAAAGAGAGTAGCTTGTATGATGCTGAGTTCAAATCCACCCCTACTTTATTTACTAATGAAAATGTAACATCATTTAGTTTTTTACTCAAATCACTCTGGTTTACATCGTGTTGGTACTGCCCTACTCCCAATGACTTAGGATCAATCTTGACAAGTGCAGCCATCGGGTCACGAAGACGTTGAGCTATGGAGATTGCACCTCTAATTGTTACATCTAAAAAGCCATACTCCTCTTGAGCAATTTTTGAAGCAGAGTAGATAGAGGCTCCAATTTCACTTACAACCGCGTACTTTACATGTAGAGCATTTGAAGCTATTAATTCAGAAATAAATATTGCACTCTCTTTAGACGCTGTTCCATTTCCTATGGCTACTGCACTAATGTTGTATTTTTTAATAAGTTGTAAAACCACTTTGGAAGAGTCAAATACTTGCTTATCGTTTAATAAATAGATTACACTAGAGTCTAAATATGTGCCATTTTCATCAATTACAGCTAACTTACAACCAGTTTTAAAACCTGGGTCTATGCCTAGGATTACTTGATTAACAAGTGGTGGAGTAATTAAAAGCTCTTGTAAATTCTTCCCAAAAAGTACAATAGCCTCATCACTTGCTCTTTGTTTCAAGTTAGCTAACAACTCTCTTTTTAATGATGGCAGAAGAAGCCTTTTAAGCCCATCAATATACGCTTTTAAAACATACTCTTTTGAACTATTTGCATAATTTGGAATGCGATACTTTTTAATTCCATCTATGATGTAATCTTCATCAACTTCTATTTTAATGCCTATCTGTTTCTCATTTTGCGCTCTTAAAATTGCTAAAATTCTATGCGACTTAAGAAATTTTGCTTTTTGTGAAATCTCACCTAAATCTTTGTAAATTCCATTTTCATCAAATGTTTTACTCTTTTTAGTAACTACTACTGCATGGTTTTCAAGATTGTTTCTTAGTGACTCTTTTGTTTTTATATCTTGAGAGTAGCTAAGTGCGACAATATCCATAGCACCTTTTAATGCATATTCTACACTTTTCACATTAGTATTTAGGTACCCTTTTGCTTTTACATGTAAATCTTCTTTGCTCAATTTCATAGATGCCATTACATTAGCAAGTGGTTCAAGACCATTTTTAATAGCATCATTAGCACGTGAGCTTTTAACCCCTTTAAAAGGCTCGTAAATATCTTCTAAAGTTGTAACTGTTTGTGCATTTTGAATTAACTCTTCGAGCTTAGGTGTTAGAGCCTCTTTCTCTTTTAACAAGTTTAAAATCTCTTCAGAGCGTTTGGTAAGTTTCAAAGAGTACTCATAAACCTCTTGAAATTTCAACAACATCTCATCAGTTGCATTAGATGTTAAGTCTTTACGATAACGCGCTATAAAAGCGATGGTAGAACCATCTTCAAGAAGCGTAATAATGTTTTTAATAGCGACTTGAGAAAGAGGAACTTTTTGTTTAATTAAATTTATTATTTTTTGCATTGTTTATCCAAGGTAAAATTTTATTGATAAATCAATAATCCCTCGCAACTCTATAGTTAGGGTCATCAGGAGCGTACTCACAGTGTGATTTTGCATGTTTTAAAATAGCTTTACAATCTTCACTTAAATGTCTTAAACTTACATCTATTTTCACTTTTTCATACTTCTCTATTAATGCATCTATTGCCTCTGCTCCTGATGCATCCATGACTCTTGTTGAGTGAAAATCTATTATGACATTTTTAGGATCATTTTCAACATCAAAGTTATCTGCAAATGTTGGTGCTGAAGCAAAAAATAGAGGTCCATCTAACTCATATAGTTTTGTTCCATCTTCTAATACGGTTGAGCGTCCATAGACATTTGCATGTTTCCAAGCAAAAACCAATGCAGAGATGATAACACCAGAGATAACTGCAATTGCTAAGTCTGCTACAACTGTAATTAGTGTTACTGCAACCATTACAAATGCATCACTTTTAGGCATACTTTTTAGGTGTGAATATGACGACCACTCAAATGTTCCAATACTTACCATAAACATAATTCCAACTAAAACTGCAACTGGAATAATGTTTAATAAATCTGTAAAAACAGCTACTAATACCATTAGCCCAACAGCTGCAATAAAAGATGAAATACGTCCCAATCCACCAGATGTGTAGTTGATGATAGATTGTCCAATCATCGCACACCCTGCCATCGCACCAAAACTTCCACATGTAATATTTCCAACACCCTGAGCGATACACTCTTTGTTTCCACTACCACGCTCACTACTCATCTCATCTAAAACAGATAGTGTTAAAAGTGACTCAATAATTCCTACCATCGCAACTAAAAAAGCGTAAGGTGCAACAATTTTCACAGCTTCAAATGTGAATACTGAAGTTGGAAGTCCAAACTCTGGTAGCATACCTTTAAAAGCCGATAGGTCTGTAAGTTCTCCTACTAAGATTGTGTTTGCACCTGTAAAATAGACAATTAAAGTAACAACAATAATTGCAACAAGTCCAGATGGAACAGCTTTTGTCATTTTTGGAAGAGTAAACATCATAAACATAGTAAACGCTACAAGGGAGTACATTACCCAACCCTGCCCATCAAAAAACTTGAATTGACTCGATGCAATAACAATTGCCAAGCCATTAACAAACCCATACATAGCAGGTTGAGGAACAAGACGAATAAACTTACCAAGTTTTAAAACACCAACGAGAATTTGAAACGCTCCAGCTAATAGTGTGGCTAATAAAATGTACTGCAAAATGGTAATGCTTAACTCATCTGTAGAGAGATTTTGAGAAGCAACAAGCTCTTGAACTTTAAGCCCTAAGCCCACAAAGACTATAGCAACTGCGCCAGTTGCACCACTAATCATTCCAGGTTTTCCACCTAAAAGTGAAGTAATGAGTCCTAAAATAAAAGCAGTGTAAAGCCCAACAATTGGGCTAACTCCAGCGATAAAACTAAAAGCAATAGCTTCAGGAACTAATGCTACTGCAACAACTAAACCTGAGAGAATCTCATTTTTAATATTTTTTGAATTATAATTTTTAATATTAAACAATATCTAACCTTGTATCAATTGATTTTTCTAACTATTTAATTCTCGAAAACATAAGTTTTCGTAGCTTTAGGGGGTTGTAGGGACACTTGTGTCCCTGCCACTAAAACGGACAAGTTCGTTTTAGTGCATAATATTTAATGCAAGAAGTGTCTAACTCCACTAAAGTAAAGAGCCATACCATGTTCGTTTGATGCTTCAATTACTTCATCATCTCTCATGCTTCCACCTGGTTCTATTACACATTTTACACCAGCTTGTGCTGCTGCGTCTATGCTGTCTCTAAATGGGAAGAATGCTTCACTTGCTAATGCTGCTCCGCTTACATCTAGCCCCATCTCTTCAGCTTTTTTCAATGCACATCTTGAAGCATCTACTCTACTCGTCATTCCCATTCCAACTGCTACCATTGCTGAGTTTTTTACATAAACAACACAGTTAGATTTTACAAGTGATGCTACTTTGTATGCAATTTGCATATCTTTAAGCTCTTGCTCTGATGCCTCTCTTGAAGATTTTAGCTCGGAGTTTTCAACTTCATCTTCACCAATCTTGTCTGCATCTTGATAAACAAAACCACCATCAATATGTTTAAAATCTTTCTCATCACCACTTAAAATAATTCTATCACTTCCATACTCAAAAAGTTTAAGACGTTTTTTCTTAGCGAAAATCTCTTGAGCTTCAGCAGTTATGCGTCCTGCAATTACAACTTCTAAAAACATCTCATTCATTTTTTCAGCTAATTTTGCGTCAACTTCGCCATTAACTGCAACTACTCCACCAAATGCAGAGATGCTATCACATTTAAGTGCCTCTTCATACGCTTCAAGTAGGCTCTCTTTAATTGCAAAACCACAAGGATTACCATGTTTAACAATACAAACTGCATTTTCATCATTAAACGCCGCTGCAATTTTAACCGCACCATTTAAATCATTTAAGTTATTGAAACTAGCCTCACCTTTTAGAGTTTTGAAGTTTTTACTAAAGTACTCATCAAACTCATAAAGTGCGCCTTTTTGGTGTGGATTTTCTCCATAACGAGTATCCATAACTTTGTTTCCAACAATAAACTGTTTTGCACCCATGCCATTGTTGAAACGCTTGTTCATGTAGTTTGCTATCATTGAGTCATACGCTGCTGTATGCTCATACGCTTTTACCATTAAGCTTTGGCGAAACTCTACATCATTAGCGCCCTTTTCAACTCTTGCAATAATCTCTTCATAATCTTCTACATCTGTTACAATCATTACATCATTGAAGTTTTTCGCTGCACTTCTAACCATTGCTGGACCACCAATGTCAATGTTTTCAATTATCTCATCAAAGTCATTAGTCTTCTCAATTGTTGCTTTAAATGGGTACAAGTTTACACAAACTAAGTCAATTCCAACAATGTTATGCTCTTTTGCAGTTTCAACATGCTCACTCAAGTCACGACGATGTAAAATTCCACCATGAATGTAAGGGTTAAGAGTCTTTACACGACCATCAAACATCTCTGGAAATTTTGTTACTTCATCTATCTCTATCGCCTCAACACCGCTGCTTTTTAATAACTTAAATGTTCCACCAGTTGAGACTATTTCATAACCTAATTTTACTAATTTTGATGCAAACTCTACTACACCACTCTTGTCACTTACACTAATTAATGCACGTTTCATTATTTACCTTAATTTTTTTGCGCAATTTTACTATAATGTTACTGAAATAGTTATAGCAAAACTAATTACTAAAAAATTACTAGTAATTTGAGCTTCTCGCTTAGAGAACCATAGTGGTAACGTAGTAAAATGGGCTTGCTCATTTTGCGTATAAAATCAATAAAAGGATAACAATGAATGGACAGACAAGAAAAGATATAGCTTCTGGAAAACGTGTAGATATTGTCTTAAAGCAAGACCAACGTAGTGGAAAACTAACACAAGGTGTTGTTAAAGATATTTTAACCTCATCTGCTTCACATCCACATGGAATTAAAGTAAGGTTGACAACTGGGGAAGTTGGACGTGTTAAAAGAGTATATTAATATGTTATAATTCAAGGATGAATAAAGAGTATATACTTAAATATCTTGCTGATGTTAAAAATAAATACCAAAATGAAGGCTTTGTTATAAAAGCTCTCTTTGGTTCTTACTCTCGAAATGAAGAAAATGCGAAGAGTGATGTAGATATTCTTGTAGAAGCAACCCCAGAGTTTGCATCTCGCTATGGATTTGGTGCTATTGCTCGAATCCATGAAATAGAAGCAGAACTTTCTCAAGCTCTTGGGCTTCCAGTTGATATTGCAGATATTACAGGAATGAGCAAGACAGGCAAAAAATTCATCATTGACAGAGCAGTATATGTCTAAAGAATCAATTAGTAAAGTCTATCTAATCTTAGAAAAATTAGAAAACAGTGTAATTCATTAATTTAAATTATATGAATAACGATACTTCTATTCTCTCCTACACCTCTACATGTAATGATGGAAACATAGCTTACCACGTAGGTGATATTAAAAAAAATGTGGATAAAAACAGGGCTTTATTAGCACAAAAACTCAATTACAATACCATTACATATATGACTCAAATTCATAGCAATAGAGTTGTAGTTGTAGATGAGCATTCGCCTTTACATGTAGAAGATTGTGACGCTTTAATTACATCAACAAAAGAGTTAGCACTTATGGTTATGGTGGCTGATTGTATTGCAATATCTTTTTATGATGAAGTAAATGAGGTTGTTGCAGTTGCTCATGCTGGAAGAAATGGGACATTTTTAAATATTGTTAAGAGTGTTATTGAGAACTTTACAACAAATTTCAACTCAAAAGTAGAAAATATAAAAGTATCCCTCTCACCATCCATTCAAAAGTGTTGTTATGAGGTAGATAACTCAATGGTAGCAATTGTGCAAAAAAATTTTGGCAAAGAGTTTGTTAGTGGTAAATGTATTGACCTGCAATCAATAAACAAAAAACAGCTTATTGAGTGTGGAATTTTCAAAAATAACATAGAGATTTCAACTACATGTACAAAGTGTTCCAATGAGCCATACTTTTCATACAGAAGAGATAAAAAGTGTGGTCGTTTCTGCTCTATTATTATGTTGAAATAAAAAGTATGATAAAATTAAAAAAAATGAATGTAAAGGTTAATGATGACACTTTTTAAAAGATTCAAAAGAGGTGTTGCTAATACATTTAGAGAACTCTTTATTCATCATCACACATCTTTGGAGTTTCGTGCTAAACTAATTGCTGTTATGATTTCAGCTAAT
>JAYEGD010000010.1:0-6356 GCA_034658915.1 Campylobacterota bacterium
GAAACGAGTGAAGTTATTAAAAGTGGATATTCAATCACAGGGGTCTAATTCTTAGAAATTGGCTTATGGTATGCATTTTATCTTAGGAGAGGTGGAATGAGTGAAGTTTTAGCTTTTGTATGCATTCCACCTCAGAGAGGTGGAACGAGTGAAAAAGTGGATATTCAATCACAGGGGTGTAATTTCATTCCACCTCTCCTAAGATAAAATGCATACCATAAGCCAATTTCTAAGAATTAGACCCCTGTGATTGAATATCCACTTTTAATAACTTCACTCGTTTCACCTCTCCTGAGGTGCAATGCATACAAAAGTCACTCATCACTTGTTCCACCTCTTTCACTCATTCCACCTCTTTCACTCATTCCACCTCTCCTAAGATAAAATGCATAAGTGCCTGACCATAAGCTAATTTATACTAAAATAACAGATGGGAAGAACAAGATATAAAATATACGAACCAACTCATCCTCATTTTGTGACTTGCACTATACTTCATTGGTTGCCTATATTTACAAGAAAAGAGAGTGTTCAGATTGTAATTGATTGTCTGAAGTTCTTACAAGAAAAAGACAACCTAAAAGTATATGCTTATGTTATATTAGAAAATCATCTCCATATGATTGTATCAAGCGACAACTTACATAAAACAATGAAGTCGTTTAAACAATTCACAGCAAAACAGATATTAGATATGTTAAAAAAAGAGAATGTAAAAACTATTTTAGATCAGCTTATGTTTTATAAGAGAGCAAACCATAAAGAAAAAACATATCAAGTATGGGAAGAGGGTTTTCAACCTAAACAAATACAAGATGATAAAATGATAATTCAAAAAATAAATTACATACATCATAATCCAGTAAAAAGAGGGTACGTAGATGAAGCTAAGCACTGGAGATATAGCAGTGCTAGAGATTATGATGACGTAATTGGTTTAATAGATGTTGAGAGGTTTTGGTAAAAATAGTTTTTGTATGCATTCCACCTCAGGAGAGGTGGAACGAGAGAACGAGAGAAATTTTTTACATATGTTATAATATTGAAAACTAAAAAATTAAGGAAAATTTATGGGTGTATTAAAATTAGAAGATTTACCTCACTACACTTATGATGATTATAAAAATTGGGAAGGCGATAATTGGGAGTTGATATATGGTCAAGCTTACTGTATGAGTCCAGCTCCCATGATAAAACATCAACATATTAGCTCTAAAATATCTTGGGAGCTACAAAACATATTTAATAACTGCAAAAAATGCCAAGTTCTTATGCCAATAGACTGGAAAATAGCAGAAGACACAGTTGTTCAACCAGACAACTCTGTCATCTGTCATGAGCCAACTAATGAAGCCTACATAACAAAAGCACCAAAAATCATATTTGAAATCCTCTCAAAATCTACAGCGAAAAAAGATAAGGGTTTAAAGTATGACTTATATGAACAAGAGGGTGTTGCATACTATGTAATTGTTGATCCAAAAGAGGAGATAGCAAAAGTGTATGAACTACTAAATGGAAGATATGTGAAAGTTTGTGATGCAAGCGATGAAAAAGTGAAGTTTAAAGTAAAAGGGTGTGATAAGACAATGGAGTTTGATTTTTCTAAGATTTGGTAAAATTGAAAACATCTTAAAAGTTTCATCGTTCTACCTCAGGAGAGGTGGAACGAGTGAAAAACATATTTATAGCGATTTAATAGAAGGAAAAATTATGACAATGGTAGATGAAAAAGAGATTTTAGAAATCGAAAAATTAAAAGTAGAAGTACAAAAGATGCTTAATGACACATCAAGAGAAGATTTGAAAATTAAGTATGAAGCATGGCGTTTAGCATTTTATGGTGTTGCAGTTGGTGCTGGTGGTGTTTTTGCAATAGCTAAAACTCTTCAAACACTGGGCTAAATCATAGGCGAGTTCTCTCGTTTTAGCTAAGTAGAGGTGGAACTAGTGAAATTTCTTTAATGTGTTGAATGAGTATTGTGTGTAATAGCATCATAAACAGCATATAAAATACCACTAAAAGCTATAATCGCAACTACTGTTGGTAAATTTTCCATCACATCTCCTCAATTTGATCTATTTTCTTCAAAATAATTTTATTTACATAAATAAGTGAAGTAGTAATAAAAATTACTATGACTGATGGTACTATAAGTTGCCTATTTTCAAGCACTATACTATTATTAAATATCCATGCAACCAATGAGACATCTATAGCAACCAAAATGCTAAAAATAACTTTTAAATACCCAATGCTCTCTTTTTGTTTATCTATTTTTCCCATGTCAAATTATACTACAATAAAATAAATCCTATATTTTAATTTCACTCGATCCACCTCAGGAGAGGTGGAACAAGATAATGAGAGGTAATAGTATATTTCAAACTTAAATAAATAATAAAATGATATTATATTGAATTATATAAATATGAGGTGACTTTTATGCAAAAATCAAAATCTGCTTTCACAATGATAGAGCTAGTTTTCGCAATTGTTATTTTAGGAATTTTAGCTGCTGTTGCAATTCCTAAGTTAGCAGCTACTAGAACTGATGCACAAATTTCTAAAGCTATATCTGATATTTCATCTATTCGTTCTTCAATTATTTCAGAGAGACAATCTAGGTTGCTTACAGGGGATAGTGCATATATTACAAAACTTCATAATGTTGATATGTTTGATGGAAATGGAAGTTCTAAACTATTAATGTATGGAATAACAGCACAAGATGCAAATGGTCATTGGAATACTATTAATGATACTACATGTAAATTTAAACTACAAAATGTTGATGTGGTATTTACATACAATAACAGTGATGGAACTTTTGATTGTAATTCATCAGATACAACATATGGGGAGCATTGCAAATGTTTAACAAATAGAGGTTGTAATATTTAATGGCAAAGATAGATGAAATAAAAGAGGAACTGAACTATTTAAAGGTATGGCTTGGAATTATAGTTATTACATCCATAGGATTAATAAGCTGGTTATTAAATAACTACGAAATATCGTCTAATACTAAAATAATTAGTGATATAATTGCAATTGTAATATTGACACTATCTATTATTGTAATTGATAGAAAAATAAAAAATAAAATAAAAAATTTAAGGGATTTATGATGGAACTATTGGTTATAGCAACTGTTGCTTTTTTTATTGGGACAATAGTATATACCGGAATTAATGCTGGACAAGTAGAAGTATAGCACTATTACTATTTTAGAAGAGAAGCTATGATAAATACGTTATTACGTACGTCTGTAAGTGATTATGTGATTTAGGTTGATATACTATAAAACATTAATAGTAAACTCACCGCTTGGTGAGTTTACTTACTCATCACCACAAAAACTAAACACTTTGCAGTGTGTTACTGTTCTTTTAAACTCAAAAGAGAAATCAGCAGTTATTATTGAAGAGTGCGAGAAGCCATCTTTTGAAACTTTAAATGTTTTACATGTAGAGGATACTTTTTATAGTACGCAACAGTTACAAATTGCAAAATTTATCTCTTCTTATTATGTATGCTCATTAGCTCAAGCACTCTCAATTTTTACACCGTTTAATAGCACTATTAATAAAAAAGAGCCTCTACATGTAGAAGACAAAATTACTCTTTCTCATGAGCAGAGTAAGGCTTATGAGTTTGTGAAATCTCATAAGCTATCTTTAGTGTTTGGAGATACTGGAAGTGGTAAAACAGAGATTTACATAAAGCTTTTTTTAGATGCAATTGCTCAAAATAGAAGAGCTCTATTTTTGCTTCCAGAGATTTCATTGACTCCTCAAATGTTTAAACGACTTGAACAACATTTTGGTGTACATGTAGTTCTTTGGCACTCTAAGCTAACAAAAGTTCAACGTACAAAAGCGTTGCATAAAATTAGAGATGGAAGTGCAAAGATTATCGCAGGGGCTAGGTCAGCACTTTTTTTACCAATAGATGATTTAGGCTTAATAGTAGTAGATGAGGAGCATGATGATAGCTACAAAGCATCATCAAATCCACGCTATAACGCTAGAGATATGGCGATATATTTAGGCTCTAAATTTGATGTTAAGGTGGTTTTAGGAAGTGCGACTCCATCGCTTAACTCTTACGAAAAAGTGCCATTTGTGAGACTCGAAGGAACTTATTTTAATTCAGATAAAAAGTACATTTATGAAGAGTCTATTGATACCGTAACACCTTTAATGTTAGATCATCTACATGTAAATGTAAAAAAGAGAAAACAGTCTATTGTTTTTGTACCAACTCGTGCTAATTTTAAGTATATAATTTGTAATAGTTGTGGAAAAAGTGTTGAGTGTCCATACTGTAGTGTTGGTATGAGTGTGCATAAATATAGAAATATATTGAAGTGTCACTACTGTAACTACAGCGAAAAAGTTCCACTTACATGTAGTAGTTGTGGTTGTAGTGAGTTGCAAAGCTCACGTGTTGGAACAGTAGAGGTGATTGAGCAGATTAATAGAGATATTGAAAATATTAAAGTAGCACAATTTGATAGAGACTCTATTACATCAAATAGAAAATTAATAAAAACTCTACAAGATTTTAATGACAACAAAATAGATGTTTTAGTAGGAACTCAAATGCTATCAAAAGGGCATGACTACCACGATGTGAGTCTATGTATTGTTTTAGGAATTGACAATATACTACATGTAAGTGACTATAGAGCAAGAGAGAGAGCGCTCTCTACACTTTTGCAAATTGCAGGACGTGCTGGAAGAAGTGGAGAGGCTGAGATTATTATTCAGACGTTTAATAAAGATTTTTTCTCAAAATATATTAACAATTATGAGCAGTTTTTAAAAGATGAGAAGCTTGTTAGAGTAGGGCTTTATCCACCATATAAAAAGTTAGCCAGACTAATGTTTGCACATAAAAATGAGAAAAAAGCAGAAGATGAAATGAGCCAAGCGCTCTATATTTTAAGACAGTTTAGCGATGTAGAGATTGTAGGATTTGGTGCAAGTGCAATTAACAAAATAGCACAAAAATTTAGATATCAAATTTTGCTAAGAAGTGACAAATCTACACAGCTTCTTAGAGCAATATCTACATGTAAAACACCATTAATGCAAGTAGATATTGACCCATTAGAATTCAGTTAAAGAAAAAATAAATAGAAAAAGTTGAAAGCTAAGAATCGTAAAAAACTCCGTTTTTTACAGCTTTAGGGGGTTGTAGGGACATTCTGTCCCTGCCAGTAAAATGGGCTTTGCTCGTTTTACTGATTAAAACTAGTAGGATTCGCCACGTTTTTTAGCTTTAATTAAAAGTGGAGTTCCCTCAAAGTCGAAAGCTTCTCTTAGCTTATTTACTAAGTACCTTCTATATGTAAAGTGAAGACCTTGTGGCTTGTTTAAAATAAGTGCAATTCTTGGTGGTCTAATGTCATATTGTGTTCCGTAAAAAATTCTGATAACTTGACCATTCATTGATGGTAGTTGATGTCTTCTTTGTGCGAAATCTAATATTTCATTAATTTTTGAAGTAGGAATACGTTTTGCATAGTTCTCATTAATTTTTAAAATTGTGTCATAAATTTTGTGAACTCTCAAGTGTGTCTGAGCAGATATACTCAATATTGGTGCATAAGCTAAAAATTTAAACTTATCTCTAACATGCTTAACTAATTTCTCATACTCATCTTGATTTGAAATATCCCACTTATTTAAAATAATCATACAAGATAGTCTGTTTGAGTCAATTAGACCTGCAATTTTTTCATCTAATTCTGAAAGTTCTTCTGAAGCGTCTAAAACAAGAAGTACCATGTCGGCACTCTCTAACATTTTTTCAGTTCTCATCAGAGCATATTTTTCAATACCCAATATTTTTCCACGTTTTCTAATTCCAGCAGTATCTACAAAAGTTATTTTTTTGTTTTCATACTCTATGCTCTCATCAATAGGGTCAATAGTTGTTCCAGCAACACTACTTACAACAGCTCTATCTTCTTTAATTAAGGCATTTAAGAGTGAGCTTTTTCCAACATTAACACGCCCAATGATAGCAACTCTAATGTGGTCTAACTCCTCTTCATCATAGTGCTTAATAGTGTCATTTTCATCAAAAATATCATCTTCATACTCCTCATTAGCAAAGTACTCTTCATTGTTAGTTTCATCTGAATTATCTTCAACTACCTCTTCAACAACTTTACCAGCTTCATTAAGTGTGACACTATCTTCTTTAGGTAGTCTCTCGTTAATCCAGTTAAGTAGTGCATTTACATGACGATTATGCGAAATAGAGATGCCAAAAATATCATCAGTTCCAAACTCATAATAGTCCCAAGTTTTCTCTTGCATTTTGTCATTATCTATTTTAT
>JAYEGD010000011.1:0-6334 GCA_034658915.1 Campylobacterota bacterium
GTAAGCTACAATCTGCTTCGTTAAAACCTCTTGTGGCACAATAAGTGCAACTGCGAGATTTTGCCTCACAGCTTATAGCTTCTCTTTTCATTGAATATGTCATCTATTATGGTCAGGCACTTATTATACTAAAACTATTATTAAAAATGGTTTGCCTTGCAACTATTTTGATACTTTTTTCTCTTTGCTGTTGCAAAAACAGACACTTTTACTCTATTTTTTTGAGCAATTCTCAGAACTTTTTTTCTAAATCTTCCATCAAATCCAAATAGCATCTCATACTCTTCACCACTACAACCGACTCTTTTTGGTATTACATTATGAAAATTAAACCCTATACTATTTACTTTTGAAAGTTTATTTAAATCACTAAAAAGTCCATCTGAAATATCCATTGCACAACTCAAAACTGATGCTATATCATAAACAAACTTATCTCTTAAAGTTGAGTTTACAAACTTTGATTGCTTGTGTATTTTTCCACCATAAAGAAGCTTTTTAAGATCTTTTTTGGAGTTCCCCAATACACCACTGTATGCTAAAAGATGATTTGGTTTCAAACCTCTTCTAAGAAGTGGTTTTTTACTCTTTGAGACAATAGTTACACTAATGTCTAATTTACAATTTGCAATGGTATCTCCACCAATAATCTCTATGTTGAATTTTTTAGCAGCATCTTTAAACCCACAAGTAAGTTCATCTAGCTCTTTTAATGACAATTTTGGCATTGCTACTGCTAAAAGAGCATAAAGAGGCTTTGCATTCATAGCAATAGCATCAGAGATATTCACAATCATAGATTTATATGCAATTTGATAAAGCGACATCCAAGAACGCTTAAAATGTACATTCTCAAAAAAAGCATCTTTTGAGTAGATATATTCGCCAATAACAGCCCCATCATCACCAATATGAGAGTTTTTAAAACCTTTAATAAAGTAATCTTCAATGTTCATATATAATCCTATTATTTAAATTATCATAATAACAATCTACAATTTCACCACTAACAATAAGTTCAATTGCCTCTTCAATAACTTCCAATGGAGCAATAAACCATTCTCGTGGCTGATGGATTATTCCATTCTCATCTACAATATCAATATTTAAACAACTGTTTTTAAAAAATTTATGTATTAACTGCTCAAACTTATGTGGATTTACATTATAAACCTCATAAATAGCAACAATTTTTACCTCAGCCATTAAATAAGTAGGCTCATTTTTTGAGTTTTTTACTCTCTCTTCTACGCTAGATGTTGAAAAACCTATTTTGTACAAGTTTTCTTTTGTGACTACTTTATAAACTTTGACTCATTAAGTTGGTCAAATGCAAACCTAAGAGTTGCATGAGTACAGATTAAAATCTTTTCATCACTATCTAAAAACTCTTTAAAAGCTTGAACTTTACTTTTACTATCTGCTGTTGTACAAAGATTGCATTTTTGGTTTACATCCCAGTTTACATAAAAACCATATGATTTTAAATCAGTACTATCAAATGAACCACCAATAGCTCTCTCAGGAACAGCTACAATGACTTTTTTAACACCTTGGTTAATAAGCTTATCAAGTGCTATAAACATCAATGCTCTTGATTTACCTGAAGCTGGTGGTGCTTTTAAAAGTAGATATTTTGCATCTCTTTGCTCATAAGCTTTCTCTTGCATATCTCTCATACCAAATTCATTGATTGATTTACTTGCTCCAGTTTGTTCGTAATTTACTTTTACTAAATTTGGCATTTGAGTGTTCCTTCTTACTCTTTATCTTCTAACTTTTTTTGCTCTTTTTCTATCTTGGCTATACTTTTTTGGGGTACATCTAAATCTTCAGGCATTGTACCACCTAACTCTCTTATGGTTTGTCTTACTTTTTTTCCTACTTCATGGTGTACTTTGTTTGCATTATGTTTATCTTTAACACCATCTTTTGTTAGTTTTTCTTCTGCTTGGGTAGCACGAAAAAGATTGGCAGCTAACTCTGTGCTTCCCATATAGTCAAGTATTTTATGAGATTTTTTTAAGCCTTTTTTTTGGTGAATACCTTTTGCATCAAGACCGCCATACAGACCTTTATAGCCATGGTTTTGAAATACTGCAAAATCTAAGTTTGTTTGTACTCCTGATTTAAACGCTGTATCTACAAGCTGTTTGTTGTGTTCTTTTAGTTCATTTCTAAGATATAGTCTTTTTTCATCTTCTTTTAACTGAGTAAATGCCTCATCATCTTTTAACTCTTGTCGTCTTGTCTGTATGGCAAAGTAAGTTTGTCCATTTGCTACTATGGGTTTAGATGGGTCTGCATTTTGAACTACTAGGTAACAAGCATATCTTGAAAGCTTGTAAGATTTAATTTCTCTATTTGAACCTGAACCTAAACGAACCATTTCGTTGACTTCAACGATATGCTCAGGTAGTGTATATTTGCTATTTATACAAGCTTTTTTGGCTTTTTCTATTACTTTACTAAAGTTTCTAAAATCACTATAATCTAATAATTTTCCTAAAGCCCGTGCATACCAAAACTCATTACCATTTTTATCTACTTGTTTTATATCTTCAAATGATTGGTGGTTTGTTTGTTCGATATTATTGTTCATTTTATCTATCCTTGATACTTTATTAGTACCATAGCATTTAAAATTGGTTTTATTTGAAAATATCTCATTTTGCAATACTTTCTTTCTTTATCATCTCCTCATAAAGTTTAAAAAGATATTCCAGTCTCTCTTCATCATTTTCAAATGGTCTGTTTCTATAACATTTTTCTATTGCTAAATCTAATTGATGATGAGCTTCTTTTAAATCTTGTGGCATTTTGTTTGGGTCGTATAGTTGAGCTAGTGTTTTTTCTGAGTGCTGTTCTCTTTCATCTAATACATTAAATACAAAGTCTGTTATTTCTTCTTTTTGTTTTTTTGTTATATTTGGGAATGGAAAGGTGTTGTAAACAAGTGCAGATGAATATCTATAATCTGTTTTTAATCTCCCTGCTATAGCTCTCATCCATGTCATATGTATTCTTGAACTAACGACCCCAAATATCCAAGCTTCAGCATTGTATATAGCTTGTGCAGAAGCATAAACAACTGGATCTTTATCTAAAAAACCAATTGGAATATAATCTCTTCGTTCAGATGTTGTACAGGGTATTATAATACAAGGTTCATCATAATGACGGTCTTCTGCAAATAAATGTGGTGTTTCCGCTAATTTATTGGTAGCTTTCTTTGAACTCTCCAATCGCATTTTTATTACACCATTTAATCTTTTTTTAATAGATGGAATATTTTCAATTGTAGATATATTTGTATCATTGATATACAAACACCATCTTTCTATACCTTTAATATACTCTTGTGCACCAATGAATTTTTTAATAATAGGTTTGAGAATTAAGTTTTGAGATAAATTTTCTTGTTCGCTCTTATCAAGTATTAAATGACCTCCATCGGCAGGAATACTTCCTTTAATCATCTTTGGTAAGCCACTTATAGAAGATGATTTTCTTCCTAAAACCATATTACTACTTTCAACTAGATAATAATTAATGTTAAATACAACTTTCTTAATATTGTTACTAAATAGTAGTTTTATGTCATTGTTGATATTTCTAATACCAATAATAACAACAGTTACCCCAGCATTTCCTTTTGCATTATTTGTCCATTTAAAGGATTGATGGGCAAAAGAAATTTCTAAGTGATTTTCTATCATTAACGGCCAAAAAATACTTACTTGATCTCCCTGCGAGATTGAGTTAGTTGTAACAAATGCATATTCTGCTTTAAAATCTTTTATATAACTTGAAGCTTTATAAAACCAACAAGCTATGTAGTCAAGGGATTTATAATTCTTGATTCCTTTAAAAACATATAACATATCACTTTTATGTTCTTTTTCTTGATTTCTAGTTCCTAGGTATGGAGGGTTGCCAAGTATATAAATCTCATCCCCATTCTCTTTAGGACAAACACTTTCCCAATCAAGCCTAGTAGCATTACCATGAACAATATTCCCACCATCTTGGAGTGGTAAAGCTGGTGAAGTTCTCCCAAATGCTTTGTAAAACTCTAAATTCATCTGATGTTCTGCTAACCAAAGAGAGAGTATCGCTACTTCATGAGCAAAATCATCTAGCTCTATCCCATAAAATTGAGTAAGTTTTATCTCACTAAATGCAAAGCTTCGCTGAGTAGATAAATCATCAATAGCTTTTAGTATTTTCATCTCTAAAGCTCTAAGCTCTTTGTATGCAATAATCAAAAAGTTACCACTACCACAAGCAGGGTCAAATATTTTTAGGTTTGATATTCTGTTGATTAATTCTTGTAGTTTTTTCTTGCTAGTTTTAACTTTTTCAAACTCTTCAAGAAGTTCATCTAAAAAGAGTGGTTGCATTACTTTCATGATATTTGGTACAGATGTATAGTGCATACCCATATCGCCACGATGTTCAGGTGTTACAACTGCTTGTATCATAGAACCAAATATATCAGGGTTTATCTCTGACCAGTCTAATCCACCAATGTCTATGAGAATATTTCTTGATTTTGTAGTGAACTTTGGTAATGGTTGTTTGCTCTCAAAGAGTCCACCATTTACATATGGAAAAGATTTAAGATACTCAGGTAGGTTGGCTTCTCTATCAATGTCCGCTGTATTAAACACATCAAACAATCTTTCAAGATAACTATCTAAGTCGCTTCCATCTACTTGTGTATGGTTTGAGATAGAGTTTGTAAACAGATTATCATCAAATATGTTTGAGTCTTCTGCAAAATAACAAAATAGGAGTCTTGTTAAAAACAGATTGAGTGCATGTACCTCTTCATGAGTAACAGTAGGGTTGTTTTTTAATATCTCATCATACAGTTTTGCTAACTTGTTTGATGCTTTTACATCTGCTGGGTTTTCATCTACATGTAGAGACTTTTCCATTCCTGCTATTGGTAAGAAAAAATCAAATTTTTTTGCTAAATTAGTAAATTTAATATCTAAGGTATTTTCTGTTTTTGTGTCATAAGCTAGTAGCGTTTCATAGTTAGTAACGACAATAAATCTAACTTTTTGTTTTTCATTTTTTACGGTTTTTATTAAATTTTCAATGTTTACATGTAAGTCATTTTCTACAACTTTAAAAAATATCTTTTTTCTAAGAGTAATTTCGCCTCTGCTTTCAAGCTGATTTAAATCACCTTTTTTGAGTCGTGCAATAGTGGCTTTTGGTTCGCCATAGGCTAAGAGAAACTCAAAAATAAAGTTCTCTTGTGAGAAGTTTTCTACCAACTTTAAAACAGTGTTTTCTATTTGTGCTATCGTCATTTAATTCACTTAATACCAAATTTTGAGTATTATATCAAAAAAATAGTAGGATAAATTAAGAATGAGCAAGCATATTAGTAGCACTATTTCACAATATTTTGGGGCATTTGCTTCAAAAGAGTTTTCACCATTTTTTCAAAGCTTTGTTAACAAAAGTTACGTATCTTTAATGGGACTTGATATGAGTGAATTTTCTCAGCCCTCCTCTTATAAAAGCTTAAATGCACTCTTTACAAGGTCACTAAAAACAGATAGAGAATTTAGTCTAAATGCAAGAGAGATGATTAGTCCATGTGACTCGTTTATTACTGAATGTGGTCAAATACAAAGCGATCAAGCTCTACAAATTAAAGGTATGAACTATAGTGTTAATGACTTTTTAGGAGATAAGATAGGTGATGAGAGTAAGAAAAAGCTTATCAATGGTCAATTTGTAAATTTCTATCTATCGCCTCGTGATTATCACAGATACCATATTCCTACAAATTTAAAAATATTGCGTGCTGTTCATATTCCTGGTAAATTGTATCCTGTTAATATTCCTTACTTAAAAAAGCAAGTTGATCTATTTATTGAGAATGAGAGAGTAGTTATTGAGTGTGAACTTCCATCTAAAAAGCCACTTTTTATGGTCTTAGTTGGAGCTTTAAATGTTGGTAAAATGAGCCTGAGTTTTGAACCAAATTTACAAACAAATGTGGATAACAAAGAGGTAACTACTTTTGAGTATGATGAACTCTACATGAATAAAGGTGATGAGTTTGGTTATTTTGAGATGGGTTCTACAATTATTATGTTTAGTGAAGAAGGCACGCTGGAGCTTAATATTCAAGCAGGTGAAAAGGTCTCATTTTCTCAAAAAGTTGCTACACTGTTTTAAAGTTGAAGTGTAAAACTACTCTCAAGACTCCTGTTAAACTCTTTAGACTCAAGAAGTTTGAAGTAGTTTTTAGTTAGTTTTTGAACCTTTACATGTAGAGCTTCACACTGATTCATCTTTGCATAAT
>JAYEGD010000012.1:0-6205 GCA_034658915.1 Campylobacterota bacterium
ATATTACGCGTAAAAAAATTCTTTAAATCTCGAAAACAGAGTTTTCGTAGCTTTAGGGGGTTGTAGGGACGCTCGCGTCCCTGCCACTAAAACGGACAAGTTCGTTTTAGTGCGTAAAATCAGTACCGAGGTAATAAAATGCAAAAAATGTGGTCTGGAAGATTTAGTGAGAGTAGCTCTTCGCTATTAGAAAATTTTAATGCTTCAATAATGTTTGATAGAGAGTTATACGCTGAAGATATAGAGGGTTCAATTGCTCATGCAACAATGCTACATGAGCAAAATATTTTAACTAATGATGAGTTGAAACTAATTATTGATGGCTTGCAACAAGTTAAAAAAGAGATAGAGAGTGGCTCGTTTGAGTGGAATATATCTGATGAAGATTTACATATGGCTATTGAGTCACGCTTAACTGCTATTATTGGGGATGCTGGCAAAAAACTTCACACTGCAAGAAGCAGAAACGATCAAGTTGCTGTAGATTTTAGACGCTATGTATTACGCTCTAACAAAGAGATTATTGAGCTAACACGTGAGCTTTTACATGTAGTAGTAGATATTGCTTCAAAACATACAACAACTCTAATTCCAGGTATGACACATCTTCAACATGCTCAACCTATTAACTTTGGATTTCATCTTTTAGCGTACTGTTCTATGTTTAAACGTGATATTGAGAGATTTGAGAGTTCACTTGAACGCAACAATGTATCTCCACTAGGTTGCGCTGCACTTGCTGGAACACCACACAATATTAATAGAGACTCAACTGCTAAAAAGCTAGGTTTTGAGAGTGCTAGCATTAACTGTCTTGATACAGTTAGCGATAGAGATTTTGCATTAGAGATATTGTTTAATATCTCTACTCTTATGATGCATATCTCTCGTATTAGTGAAGAGTTAATTATGTGGTCTAGTTATGAGTTTAAATTTGTAGAGTTGTCAGATATGTACTCAACAGGCTCATCAATTATGCCACAAAAGAAAAACCCTGATGTTCCAGAACTTTTACGTGGAAAAACTGGTAGAGTTAATGGTAATTTAATATCACTACTTACTGTTATGAAAGGTCTTCCACTAGCTTACAATAAAGACACGCAAGAGGATAAAGAGGGAGTTTTCGATAGCGTTAAAACTGCTCTAATGTCATTAGAAATTTTAAGAGAGACACTAAAGACTATGAGTATATATGAAGATAATATGTTTAAAGCTTGTAAAGTAGGACATCTAAGTGCAACAGATTTAGCTGACTATTTAGTACAAAAATGTGACATTGCATTTAGAGAAGCACACCATATAACAGGAAGAGCAGTTGCAAGATGTGAGGAGCTAGGATGCGATTTAAGCGACTTAGCTTATGAAGAGTTAGAAAAAATTGATAGCAGAATAAAGAGTGATGTATTACCATTTTTAAGCATAGAAAACTCAATGAATGCAAGAGTTAGCAGTGGTGGCTGTGCAACAAAGCAGACACTAAAACAAGTAGAGTATTTTAAAAAATATTTGGAGAAAAAATAGCAGTTTTGCAGCAACAAATCAGTTACTAAAACTAAAAAACTAGCTCCTCTTCAACTTCGTAGCTTTTGTTCTCTCTTGGTGGTTTTGAAATATCTGTGAAATACTCTGTTTTACCTTTATGTGTAGATTTAACTATATTTTTTGGTATATCAAACTCTCTTTTAATATGTGGTCTTAGTGTAATTAATTTTGTGTAAAAGTTCCTAAATGCTGGTCCACTTACACGCCCACCTGTCTCTTTTTTACGCATTGGCTTGTTGTTGTCATTTCCAAACCATACAGTTGTTTGAATTGTTGCAGAGTATCCTACAAACCAAGCATCAACTGATTTGTTTGTAGTTCCAGTTTTACCAGCTAACTCAATACCTTTTGCTCTTGCGCGTCTTCCTGTTCCTCTTTCTACCACGTCTTTTAGTATTGAAGTGAGCAAAAACGTCTGCTCAGGTGATGTGATATATTTTAACTTCTCTTGATGAACGTAGAGCGTACCATCTCTATTTTCAATACTTTTAATTAAAAATGGTTTAATCTGAATACCACCATTTGCAAATGATGAGTAGTACATTGACATATCTACAGGAGATAAATTGATCGTTCCAAGAGATAGTGAGAGATCGTGAGGAAGAGATTTAAAGCTATATTTACTTAATTCATTAATCATGTTTTTAAGACCAATATCTTCTACAAGATTTATAGTTGCAAGGTTTCTTGAGTGAATTAGTGCCTCTCTTAGTGTTATGAAACCCTCATAATTTTTCTCATAATTTTTAGGTTGCCACTTTAACTCCTCTTCGTCTTTGGTATATGCATAAGTTCTAGAAATATCTATCAGTTTTGATGCTCCGCTATAACCTAAATTCAATGCACTTTGGTATATGAATGGTTTAAAAGCTGAACCTGGTTGACGAAGTCCCATTGTAGCTCTGTTATATGAGCTTTTTTTGTAGTCAACGCCGCCAACCAATGCTAAAATCGAACCACTTTTAGAGTCTATGCTTACAAATGCTCCATTTAACTCACTCATAAAACTTTCATTATAATCATTTGCTTTTTTTGCACGCTCAATTGCTAAGTCATAAGCATAACTTAGAGACTCTTTTGCAAGGTTTTGAAGCTCTAAATCAATAGTTGTATGAATTTCATAGCCACCTGTTTTAATATCTTCAATTTGTGGCAGACGTCTTAATACTTCATCTACAATATATGGAGCTTTATTTTGTGTTAGTGTCTCTCTATAGACCTTTGGCTGCTCTTTTACTCCTTTATTGAACATCTCATCATCTATCCAACCAATTGAGTGCATTCTCTCTAATACTCTATTTGCTCTACCAATTGAGAGTTCATAATTTTTTGTTGGGTCATAAAAACTAGGCGCTTTTGGCAAACCAACTAGCATTGCCATCTCTTTTAGTGTAAGCTCATCTAAATTTTTATGAAAGTAACCTATCGCAGCAGTCTTTACACCATAATAACCATGTCCTAAATATATCTCATTTAAGTACCTCTCTAAAATCTCTTCTTTAGATATTTGAAGCTCTAACTTCATTGCATAAATTAGCTCTTTAATTTTACGAGATATTTTTTTCTCACGTGTCAAAAGAGTGTTTTTAACAAGTTGTTGAGTAATCGTACTTGCACCCTCTACTAACTTTTGTGCTTTAATATCTTTAATTATTGCTCTGAAAATTGCATCAAAATTAACTCCATGGTGTTCAAAAAAAGATGTATCTTCTATGGCTAAAAGTGCTTCAATAAGGCGTGGAGGAATTTCATTTATGGTTGCATAATATCTATGTTCGCCTTTAAAAATATTTGCAATTTTATCCCCATTTTTGTCATATATAGTAGTAGTCAGTTTTGGAGAGTAGTTAACAACACTTGATGTGTCGTAGCTAAATTGTGTTGCATAATATGCAACAATTAAAAATGGAGATGCAAAAAAAGCTAATATGGTATAGATGAATATCTTCTTCACGTTCTAAATTCCCTATGTGCAAAACTAGACTCAATAAGGCTCTTAGTGTATGCTGTTTTTGGATTTGTAAAAATTTCATCAATTATACCAAACTCTTCTATAATGCCATCTTTTATAACAGATATATGATTACACAGTTTTTTTGCACTTTGAATGTCATGTGTGACAAAAAGCATTTTAAACATCAACTCTTTTTGTAGTTGTAAAAGCAACTCTAATATGCTATTTGTTGTTTTTGGGTCTAGTGCAGTTGTTGGCTCATCTAAGAGTAGAAGTTTTGGTCTATTTTCTAGTGCCATAGCAATTACAATACGCTGAAGTTGCCCACCAGAGAGTTCAGATGGGTAAGAGTTAAGCAGTGCAACATTTAACCCCATTGATTTAAAAAGCTTATTTACAAAATCCATATTACCAAAAAACTGATTTTTAACTTTAGTTAAAGGAGAGAGTGCCGTAAATGGATTTTGAGGCACTAAAGAGACTGTTTTTCCAGCAATAAGTTCAAAACTACTATCAACATCAATATCATAAGTTAAATTTTTAGGAGTAAGACCTAGGAGTGCTTTTAGTGTCAGAGACTTTCCACTTCCACTTTGACCTACAAGAGCCAAAGAGTCCTTAATATTAAAGCTGATATTTACTAAAGATTTTTCATTATTATATATTTTCAAACTTTTTAAATTCATTTAATATGGTATCTAAAAGATTTTAATGAACTCATAAAAGTAATATTGATTATTTTTTAATCATTAATATTGATATTAAACACTCATTAAATATTATAATTTTAGAACAAACACAAAAAGGATTTAACAATGTTAGCAATTCCAATAGATAGTAAAAGTTCTACAACAATTTCTAAAAGTTTTGAAGAGTCGCCTTTCTTTGCACTTTTAGATGAATCTACAGGCTACTTTAGCGTAGTAAAGAATAATGGTTGTACTGAGGAGTTCTCTTCAGCTATACTGTATTGTGATAACAAAAACGAATACGAAAAGTGTAAAAGCAAAGATATAACAATATATAGTGCTGAAAATAAAAAATGTTCAATTGATGAAATCTATATGAAAATCATAAACAACTCACTACAAGAGTTAAACTAAAGATAGTAGAGTGTCAATCAAAATTACAGATGAGTGCTTGTGTTGCGATGCATGTATTGATGAGTGTCCAACAAATGCGCTCATTAGCTCATTTGAAGAGTCATCAAAAGATTTTGCACATACCTATGTAAAATCTGAAATGTGTACAAATTGTAGTGATGTATCCACACCAAAGTGTGTAGATGTATGTCCATCATATAGCGCTATATTGTGGGAGAATCAACCAAGCTTGATAGTCTCATAAACCTGCTTCTCTAAAGTGTAATTAGAGTCACTACATATAATAGCTTCTTGAATGCTTTTTTGTGCCTGAGCAAACTGCGCTTCATCTCTTACATGTACAAGTGCTAATGGCTTATCTTTAGTTGCCATTTCTCCTAAAGAGATAAAGTCACTAAAACCTACCGCGTAGTCTATTTTGTCACTTGCTCGTCTTCTTCCACCGCCCATACTTACTACACTCATTCCTATTGCTCTTGTATCCATTGCTTGAACAATTCCAGAAATTGGTGCATAGATTGGTCTGATTATTGGTGCTTCTTCTAAATATGAATTGTAGTTTTCTACAAAATCAGTTGCACCTCCCAATGCACTTACCATTTTTCCAAAAATTTCAGCTGCTTTTCCACTATCTAAAGAGTTTTGCAATTTTTTTAGTGCTTCATCTTTTGTGGTACAAATTCCACTGACAACCAACATTTCACTACATAGTGCCATATTAATCTCATGCAGACGTGGATTAACATTTTCACATCTCAAATACTGCACAGCTTCACGTACCTCAACTGCATTTCCAGCGCTAGATGCTAAAACTTGATTCATATTTGTAATTAGAGCAGTTGTTTTACACCCTGCTCCATTTGCAACACCTACAATACTCTTTGCAAGCTCTACAGAACTCTCATATGTAGGCATAAAAGCTCCACTTCCTGCTTTTACATCCATTACAAGAGCATCTAGCCCAGCGGCTAATTTTTTAGACAAAATAGAGGCAGTAATAAGTGAAATCGACTCAACAGTAGCTGTAATATCTCTTGTTGCATAAAAGCGCTTATCTGCTGGTGCTAAGTCGCCTGTTTGTCCAATTATTGCAACACCGACCTCTTTAACAACCTTTCTAAAAAGCTCATTAGATGGCGCGGTGTTATAGCCTTTTATTGCATCAAATTTATCTAGTGTTCCGCCTGTATGTCCTAAGCCACGACCTGAAATCATAGGAATATAACCACCACAAGCCGCAACCATTGCACCTAGCATCAAAGAGACTACATCGCCTACTCCACCTGTTGAGTGTTTATCTACTGTTGGTCCATTTAAGTCTAATGAGTTCCACTCTAAAACACTACCAGAGTCACGCATTCCACAAGCAAGTGCTACGCGCTCATCCATACTCATATCTTGAAAATATACCGCCATAGCAAATGCTGCTATTTGTCCCTCTGAAATGCTATTGTCTGCAATACCTTTTACAAAAAACTGTATCTCTTCTTTGCTTAGTTTGTGTCCATCTCTTTTTTTACGAATTATCTCTTGTGTTAAGTACATGTAGTCTCCTAAAAATTATATTTTACTGTTAAAATTATTCCATCTTGATAGGTTGCTTCGC
>JAYEGD010000013.1:0-6167 GCA_034658915.1 Campylobacterota bacterium
TGCAATTAACCAAGACCCAGATGCACAAGCATTAGCACAAATTGCAATTAGTTCAGCTAAAACAACTGCATACTTTGGTATTGAGCCTCAAGTCGCAATGCTCTCATACTCAACAGGAGATTCAGGAAGTGGAGAAGATGTTGAAAAAGTGAGAAGTGCAACTGCTATTGTTAAACAAAGAGAGCCAAATTTAGTTGTTGAGGGACCACTTCAATACGACGCAGCGATAGATAAAAAAGTAGCAGCAAAGAAGATGCCAAACTCAAAAGTTGCAGGAAGTGCAAATGTGCTTATCTTCCCAGATTTAAACACAGGAAACAACACATACAAAGCAGTCCAACGCTCATCAAATGCACTTGCAATAGGACCTATTTTACAAGGTTTAAACAAACCAGTTAACGATTTAAGCAGAGGATGTAGTGTAAAAGATATTATAAACACTGTATTAATTACAGCAATTCAAGCTATGGATTAATAGTGTTTTTTAAGTAACGATTTTGTATAATCGAGCATTTTTCAAAATAAGGATGAATTTATGTCAAATAGTTTCAAAATGGTACTGAAATTTACACTTTTTACAGCTCTGGTTTTTGGTGCAACTCTTAATGCAGTTGAGTTAACACCAAAACATATAAATAGCGTTTTAAAAGATGCTTATGAAAAGTTCAAGAATGATGATGGCGGTAAAAATGCTGACTATATTAAAGCTCTAGCTGAGGTAAACTCATCTATTTTTGGAATTACACTTGTTAGTGCTTCTGGGGATGTTTATGAGATTGGAAATACAACAGATGTTGTTTCTATTCAATCTATATCTAAAGTTTTTACACTCTCTTTAGTAATGAGCGAAAAAGGTGCAGATTTTGTTCAAAACAAGATTGGTGTAAATGCAACAGGTCTTGCATTTAACTCAATTATTGCAATAGAACAACACGGTGGAAGTGCTTCAAACCCTTTTGTAAACGCTGGTGCTATTCAGACAACTAGTTGGGTAAAAGCAGATAACTCTGCTCAAAGATGGGCTAAAATTAAAGCGAATATGGAAGCTTTCGCGGGGCGTTCATTGAAGCTAAATGACAAAGTTTATGAGTCTGAAGTAAATGACAATAAAAGAAACCAAGCAATATCTAAGCTTCTTGATGCAAATGGTCGCATGGGTTCAGACCCACTTGAAGCAACAACGGTCTATACTAGACAGTGTTCAATTAATGTCTCTTCACATGACTTAGGTGTAATGGCTAGTGTTATTGCAAACCATGGTGTTAATCCAATTAGTAAAGCTAAAGTAATAGATGCTAAATATACTCCAAAAATTATGGCAGTTATGGAGACAGCTGGTCTTTATGACAATGCTGGAGCATGGCTTTATGAAACTGGAATTCCTGCAAAAAGTGGAGTTGGCGGTGGAATTTTGGCAGTTGTTCCTGGGAAGTTTGGAATAGGAATTGTTTCGCCCCCGCTAGATAGTTTTGGAAACAGTGTAAGAGCGCAAAGAGCAGCTGCTTATATTGTTGAGAAGTTAAACCTTAACCCATTGGCACAGTAGTTGAAAACACGTCAATACACAGTAAAAGTTTGTGAAGTTACACTTACAAACAACGAGCAGTTCATCTCTTTTTTTAATGCTCAATACGAACTTTTTAAAGAGCATCTCATCTCAATTAATGGTGAAGTTGATGCGGAGCTTGAGAGCTACTTAAATGAAAAAGGTTTTAAGTTTATTGTAAATGTTGAACTGCCTCGTGGAAAGAGCAAAAGAGCTGTTGAGGAGATAATTCAAGAACAACAAGTTCAGCACAATATCGACAGACACAAAATAGAGCAAGAGCTATCAAAACTCTCAAACAGACTTCAAAATAACCTAAGCGTAAAAGATACACTAATTAGAAGTGGTCAAGAGTTAAAAATTGATGGAGATTTACTTCTACTTAATCGCGTCAATAGTGGTGGTAGAATAGATATTAATGGTAACTTGAGTAATAATCAAGTTGTTGAGGGGGGAATTAGATGTAGTGGAAACTTTATGATGTTAAAAGCTTCAACAAAAGCAAACGTAGTTTTTCATGACGTAGAGGTAGATAATTCGCTTCTACAAGATAGGTTAAGTAGAGTAGAATTAATTGATAATGAGATAGTAATAACAGCTGTATTAAAGGAGACAAATTGGGTATCACAATAGCGGTAATTAGTGGTAAAGGTGGCGTTGGAAAGACAACAACCACTGCAAATATCGGAGTAGGAATTGCACTTAACTCTAAAAAATGTGTTGTAGTTGATTTTGACATAGGTCAAAGAAACTTAGATATGATTTTAGGTTTAGAGAACCGTGTAGTATATGATATGGTGCAAGTTATGGATGAAGAGGTAACTCTTAAACAAGCACTTATCAAAAGTAAAATTAATGAAAATCTATATTTTTTAGCTGCATCGCAAACAAAAGATAAAAGTGTTTTAAACTCTGAAAAAATATTGAAACTAATTACAGATTTGAGTGAGCAGTTTGAGTATGTAATTTTAGACGCTCCAGCTGGTATTGAGAGTGGGTATGAGCATACTATTGAGTTTGCAGACGCTGCAATTATTGTAGTAAATCCTGAAGTCTCTTCTATTCGTGATGCAGATAGAGCTATTGGAATATTAGACTCAAAGTCTCAAAAAGTTAAAGATGGGCAAGATGTTCAAAAATATCTCATAATTAATAGAATTAATCCTGTTATGGTGCAAAGTGGTGAGATGCTAAATAGTGAAGATATTTTAGAGATACTAAGCGTTCCACTTATTGGTAAAATCCCTGAAGATAGTGGCATAATAGATGCATCTAATCAAGGTAAGCCAATTATTTTGGAGAAAAATTCTGAAGCTGGACAGGCATATAAAAGAGTCTCTGCTCGTTTATGTGGTGAAGATGTTGCAATTGAAGATGTAGAGTCTATTAAAGGTGGATTCCTTACAAAAATAAAGGGGATTTTTAAATAATGTTTCCTTGGTTTAAGAAAAAAAGTAGTGCAAATACTGCTAAAGATAGATTGACAATAGCAATTATGTCAGACCGTGACAATAGTGTATATCCATTTATGGATCAGATGAAAGCAGAGATTATTGAGGTTGTAAAAAAGTATATTGGTGTAAAAACAATAGATATAAAAAAAGAGGTAGATGGCGATGTTGAAGCACTATCAATTGACGTACAGCTAGACAAAAACTAATTATGATTTTAACATTTAATGTAGGAAGCTCATCGATAAAAGTAAAACTTTTTAGCGATACGCTACAAGAGAGACAGAGTTTTTTGAAAGAGCAAATTAGCTCAAACCATGAAGAGGCATTTCAAGAGATTTTTGAAAATCTTGATATGGAAAAAATAGAGATAGTAGCTCATAGGGTTGTACATGGTGGCGAGTTTTACCATGAAGCGACTACTATTAATGATGAAGTAAAAAGTAATATTGAAAGTTTAATTGAGTTAGCACCACTGCATAATGGAGCAAACTTATTGGGCATAAGTATTGCTCAAAAGTTTTTTCCAAATGCACTACATGTAGCCATATTCGACACCGCTTTTCATAACAGTATTAAAAGCCATGCTTACTTGTATGCACTACCATATGAGATGTATGAAAATGACAAAATTAGACGCTACGGTTTTCATGGCTCTTCTCATCAATATGTCTCAAAGAGGGCTGCTGAACTTCTACATGTAAAAAGTGGCAATTTCATCACTTGTCATCTTGGTAATGGCGCATCTATTTGTGCAATTAAAGAGATGAAAAGTGTAGATACTTCTATGGGATTTACTCCACTTGAGGGGTTGATGATGGGGACTAGATGTGGCGATATTGACCCATCTATTGTCTTTTTCTTGCAAAAAAAATATCCAGATATGGATGTTGAAAATATATTAAATAAAAAATCAGGGCTATTAGGTGTTGCTTCAAATAGTGATATGAGAGACCTAATAAGTGAAGCATATAGTGGCAATGAGTTGAGTGCAAAAGCTATAGAGATGTTTTGTTATAAAATTGCAAAATATATTGGTGCATACTTTATTGCTTTAGGACGTGTAGATGCAATAATTTTCACAGGTGGAATAGGCGAAAATTCTGCTCTAATTAGAGAAAAAGTGTGTGCAGTAATAGGTGAAGCACTACACGTAGAGTTAAATGATGAGATGAACTCTAAAAACTCTACGCTAATTAGCAAAGAGAGTTCACAAATTAAAATTATGTCAATAAAGACAGATGAAGAGTTAGAGATGGCAACTCAAGCTTTGAAAAAAGGATAAGATAAAGATGAATAAACTACTACATGTAGAGCAAAATAGTCTGAATACAAAATATTTTTTACTTTTAATGCTAGTTGCATTTCTATTCTCAATAGCAGTGAGAATGATATGGGTAGAGCAATTTAGCGGTGTTGAGAGTTTCAAATGGAATAATGAAATTATGATTAACACAAATGATGGTTACTACTACGCTGAGGGTGCAAGAGACATCATTAGTGGCTCACACCAAGAAAATGACCTCTCTCCAGTTGATCAACCTCTCTCTAAGCTAACAGCTATTTTGGCTCAAATGTTGCCTATCTCTTTTGAGACTCTTATTTTGTATATGCCTACATTTTTTGGCTCTTTATTGGTTGTTCCTATTATGCTTATGGGGCGTGTTTTTAAAGAAGATATGGTCGGCTTTATTGCAGCTCTTTTAGGTGGAATCGCATGGAGTTACTACAACCGTACCATGACAGGCTATTATGATACTGACTTATTAGTAGTTGTACTTCCAACATTTTTTGTTTGGGGAGTTTTGTTTGCCCTTAGTCGTGAAGATAGTGACTCATTTTTAATAGCGCCTATTTTTGCCCTTGCAGCTATGCATTGGCATGGTGGAATGGTACATATTGTAAATGGCGTATTCTTTTTAACTCTTGTATATACGTTCATTTTCGAGAGACGCAACCTCTATTACTACAAATTTTTATCTGTTTTAGTGTTAGCGCTTACTACACTTCCTATTGCTATAAAATTTATTTTAATGGTTGCATTAGTTGGAGCTTTTCACTTCTTAAAAGAGAAGCTTAATGAAAAAACAGTTATTGGAATCGCTATTTTATCTGCAATTATTTACCTTGTTTTTGGTGGAGCTAGCTGGATAGTAGGAATTTTAAATAACGCTTATGTAACACGTGCCTTACATGCTGGAGATTTAGACTTTTCACTACACTACTATGGAGTTGTAAATACTGTTCGTGAAGCTGGTCACATCCCTTTTGAAACATTTGCAAACCGTATAAGCGGACACACTATTACATTTTGGTTAAGTGTTATTGGGTATGTTTTGTTTGTATTTAGACATAAGCTATTCATTTTAACTCTTCCTATGGTAGTATTGGGCTTTTTCGCACTTCAAGGTGGTCTTCGTTTTACTGTTTTCTCAGTTCCATTTATGGCTATTGGTGTCGCTTACTTAGCTGTTTTAGTAGCCACTTTTGCTAAAAATATGTTTGCTGAGTCTATTCAAAAGTATGCTAAATACTCAATTATTGCCATAGCAACAGTAGCTATTTTATATCCAAATATCTTACATGTAATAAGCTACAGAGTTCCAACAGTATTTAATAAAGAGGAGATTACAGTCCTCGATAAACTAGGAAAAATTGCATCTCGTGAAGATTATGTAATTTCATGGTGGGATTATGGTTACCCTATTCGTTACTACTCAGATGTGAAGACAATTGTTGATGGTGGAAAGCATGATGGTGGAGTAAACTTCCCTGTTAGTTTTGCACTACTAAATAACCAAGTAGCAGCTGCAAATATGATGCGTCTTGATGTAGAGTTTACAGAACAAAACTTTAAAAAACCGTGTGGAACTTCTATTGAGTGTATGTTAAAGTCATCAAATATAGACAATCCAAACAGACTTGTTCAAGCACTTAATTCACCAAATGTTCAACTACCACAAAAGTCAAGAGATATTTTTGTCTATCTACCTAATAGAATGTTAAATATTTTACCAACTGTTGACCTATTTTCAAACTTAGATTTACTAAGTGGTAAGCAGAAAGAGAGACCACTCTTTTATAAATCTACATCATTCAATGATGGTGCAACAAGCATTAATTTAGGAAATGGTGTTGAGTTAATGAAACAAGGTGGAGTAATTAAAATT
>JAYEGD010000014.1:0-21494 GCA_034658915.1 Campylobacterota bacterium
TTCCCTTGTTTTGTATTGTTTAGTTGTTTTATAAAGTAAAACATCTATATTAGAGATTATCTCTTTAATAGTATGTCTAACTTACTTAGTTTTCAATGATCTCAAACGTTGTTCTTTTTATGGAACCTTGGATGCCAAACATTGGCGTCTTCGTTTGTGGATGGGAATTATAGGGGGTTGTTGCTTAGGGTTTGCTTAAGTTTGAAAAAGATTTTATTTAATCAAATTTTATTATGTTAGGAGGCGTATGAAGAGTTACTTCATACGCATGAAAATGTTAAAAGGGAAGGCGTTAATTATTTAACTGCAGCTAAAGCAGCGTCGTAGTTAGGCTCTTCAGTAATTTCTGGAACTATCTCTTTATATGTAACAACACCATTAGTATCTACTACAAAAATTGCTCTACATGTAACACCAGCTAAAACTGAACCACCAAGAAGTACACCATAAGCATTTGCAAAATCTTTGTTTCTAAAGTCAGATGTAACAGTTAACTTATCAATACCCTCAGCAGAACAAAAACGTCCACTTGCAAATGGTAAGTCAAGAGATACGATTACAGGTTTTACACCTTCTAATCCAGCAACTTTTGCATTAAAGTTACGAGTCTCAGTTGCACATACACCTGTATCTAAAGAAGGAACTACAATAATTAATTGTTTTTCAGCTTGAGCACCACCAACTACTACATCACCTAAACCATCAGAGTTAACAACTGTAACTTCTGGTGCTTTATCGCCTACGTTTACTTCATTACCTACTAACTCTACGTCAGTACCTTTAAATTTTGTTGTTGCCATATTATGACTCCTTTTTTAAATTGTTATGTTGAGAATTGTACTTAAATCAGATAATCATTATCTTAATTACATCTATAATTTAAGAGTTTAAGAATTAGTAAAGTTTATTTTTGCACACCATCTAATACAGGTACAAATTCGCACCGTTCTTCTTCATATTTTATTATATTATTACCATCTTTTACAAAACGAGTTATAATTTGCTTATCACCTTTTTGAATGGGTGCAACTAAAATACCGTTTAGCGATAATTGATCAAAAAGTTTTTGTGGAATATGTGTTGCAGCTGCTGAAAATATTATTCTATCATATGGAGCATATTGAATCCAACCATTTTGTCCATCATCTGTTCTTGTATGTATGTTTGTGATTTTTAGTCTCTTAAAACGCTCTTTTGCTTCAATCATTAAAGGCTCAATTCTCTCTATTGTAAAGACTCTTCTAAATATATTTGATAAAACTGCAGCTTGATAACCACTTCCACATCCTATCTCTAAAACACTATCTACATCATTACATGTAAGATACTCTGTCATTTTTGCAACTGTAAGTGGCGAACTAATCCATTGACTACCACCTATAGGAAGAGCATCTAATTTGTAAGCATTATGTTTAAAGCCAGTTGGAACAAATGCTTCACGATTTGTTAGTCCAATTGCTTTTTTAACACTACTACTTAATGAAAATTGCTTATCTATCTCATCAGCCAAACGCTGATTTTTCATTGATGTAATATTATCCAATTCCAACATCCATATATCTTCTCATCTTTAATACTTCCTTTTCATCATAAATAATTCTGTTTAATTCCTCTGACCTACACTCTATTCCAAATGGAGAAATAACTGCACTTTGAGATGTTGCATCATCATTAGTAGAGTCAGAAGCAATAACATAACACTGATTTATTATTGCTAATGCATTTGTTAAAGAGATAAAATTTTGTTCTCTTAATTTTCCCCATCTAGCAGGTACAGCAATAATATTTGCTCCTTCTACACGTTTCCACAAATCTTTAAAACGTAATTCAAAACATATTAAAATTGCCATTTTTATATTTTCAATTTCAAAAATAACGATTTTTTCACTACTATCATCACTAAAATAGTTATCTTCATCGCCTAATTTAAAGAGTTTAGATTTATTTTGAGAATGTACTATTTTGTTTACATGTAGTACTTTTGCACTATTGTAAAATTTACTATTTATCTTCTCAATTAATGTAAAAATTAAAACTCTATCTTCTAAAATTTTGAATAGTTCATTAATAGCATCTTTTGCAAACAGTGCAGCAGCGTCAAAATTAAGATAATCAAATCCAGTTAAACAGACTTCAGGTGCAACAACAATCGAGTTATTTGATGTTTTTTTAACTAATTCTATAAGTTTTTCTAAATTTTGTTTATAGTTTGGTAAGGTTTCAAACTGAATAGATATTAGTTCTCTTTTACTACCAGTCTTCATCAAAACTTAAACTACCTTTTGAATAGTTTGTAACAGTTCCCTCAAAAAAGTTCGTTTTTTGATCATTGAATGATGAAAAGCTATCTACCCATGTTATTGGATTTGAAACATCATAGATTTTTTTCATACCAACTGACTCTAACCTATCATCTGCTAAATATTTAATATACTGCTCAACTATTTCATCTGTTAAACCCAATATTTGACCTTGAGTAATGTATTTTCCCCACTCAATTTCTAATTCAACTGCATTTTCAAACATTACATAAACATCAGCAATTAACTCTGGAGTAAATAACTCGCTTCTCTCTTTTTTCAATGTATTAATTAAGTTTTTAAAGAGTGTTAAATGTGTTAACTCATCACGTTGAATAAAACGTATCATCTGTGCAGAACCTAACATCTTTCCAGAGCGAGCAAGTGTATAGATGTATGCAAAACCACTATAAAAGTAAATTCCTTCTAAAATTTGGTTTGCAAAACAGGCTTTTAAAAAATTTATTTCAGTTGGCTCATCTGAAAGCGTTTCATATTTCTGAGCAATTGAATCATTTTTTCTCTTTAACATCTCATCTCTTCGCCACAAATCATATATTTCAGCAGAATTTTCTGAAATAGAATCAACCATTACAGCGTAACTTTGAGAATGAAGAGCCTCTTCAAACGATTGTCTTACTAAAATTAAATTTATTTCTGGTGATGTTATGTATGGATTGATATTATCTATTAAATTATTTGTCTGCAGTGAGTCCATAAAAATTAGTTGAGAAAGAGCTTTATCATAAGCTGCTTTTTCCATATCTGTCAAATTTTTATAGTCTTGAATATCTCGTGTCATATCTACTTCTTTAGGAAACCATGTATTATTTAACATCACCTCCCAAAGTTTATATGCCCACTGATATTTTATATTATTTAACTCAAAAATACCTGTTGGATTACCACCAAAAATTTTACGATCATTTACACTCTCTACTGATGATGGGTTATAAATTTTTTTTCTTTTCATAAATTTTTAACCTTTATATTTCAAATTTTTCTCTTTGATGAGCAATTGCTTTACTTCCAATTGATTTAGACTCTTTCATCATTCTAAGAGCTCTTGTTGAAAATATATCTATACTCTCATCTTTTATATACTCTACTACACCAAATGAGAATGTTACATTTGGAAAATAGCTATCATTATCTAAATGATTTTTTATTTTTTTTGCTTGTGTAATAGCATAACTTAGACTTGTTTTTGGTAAAATTATTGCAAATTCTGCAGCTAGAATTCGTGCGAAAAAATCATTATCCTTAAGATTTATATTTACATCTTTTACAAATCTTTGAAGAATTTGGTCACCTTTTCTGTAACCATTAATTTCATTTACTTTATCTAAATTATTTATATGCATATAGATTAAACACAAATTTGTCTCTTCACTACTGATTTTTGAACAGTAATGTTTTAATACCGAAATATACCTTATTCTATTGGCTATTTTTGTTAAGTTATCTGTCGATGCTAAAATACTTAATTTTGCTGTTTTTAACTCAATATCTTCAGTATATGCTCTTATTTTAATGTGTGTATTTACACGTGCCAAAAGTTCTGCACCATTAAACGGTTTTGGAATATAATCAACTGCACCTAAATTAAATGCTTTTGTAATAAATTCCAAATCACTCTCTGCACTAAAAAATATTACAGGAATATCTTTTGTTTGTGAATCTTTTTTTAATCTTTCACATACTGTAAAACCATTCATATCTGGCATATTTATATCTAACAATACTAAATCGTATTTATTTGAGAACAGTTTTTGCAGTGCATCTTTACCATTTAATGATGAACTAATTTGGTACTCTTGAGCTTCTAAAATAGAGGAGACAATTTCAATATTTATCTCTTCATCATCTACTATTAAAATATGATATTGATTTTTATTCATTAAATAGTTGTATCTTTTAATGCTTCTAAAACTTCATCATAATTTGGCTCATCTGTTACTTCATTAACAACTTGTTTATATGTAACAATCCCATCTTTATTAACAATAAAAATTACTCTTGCTGATAATCCTTTTAATTTATTATCTAACATTAAAGTTCCATATGATGTACTAAAAGATTTATCTGTATAATCAGATAAAACAGTTAAATTATCAATTCCCTCTGTCATACAAAATCTATCACTTGCAAATGGTAAATCCATACTGATTACATAAGTTTCAACAATATCTAAAGTTGTAAGAAGTTCATTAAACTCTTTAGTCTCTTTTGCACATGTACCAGTATCAAGTGATGGAACAGAAATTAGTAATTGAACTTTTTCATTGATTCCACCAACATTAACATCATCTAAAGATGTATCCACTAAAGTTACCTCAGGAGCAGCATCACCTACATTAATTTCAACATCTCCCAAATTTACAACCGAACCTTTAAAGTTTGTAGTTCCCATATTTAACTCCTTTAATAAAATATTTTTTTGATTATATCTTTTTAATTCTTTGAACTATCTATCTCAATTATTGTATGTACATTTCCTCTAGGTTGAAAGTCAGCAATTAACTTTAGATAGCGTGGTTTTATTTTGTTGAATATTGTGTCATAAATTTCATTTGCACTATCTTCATGTGAAATGTGTTTCTCTCTAAAAGAGTTAACATATAGTTTTAAAGCCTTTAATTCAACAACATAAGCTTCTGGTATGTACTCAATGTAAATTGATGCAAAATCTGGATATCCACTTCTAGGACACAGAGCTGTGAACTCTGGAAGAGTTACTTTAATTGTATAATTTTTTTCATACTTTGATGGCCATATCTCTAAATCTTTATCAACATTAAACTCTGCAACTACTTTCTCACCATATTTCATAATATAACTCCCTCATTTATGAATTTTCCCTGTATATAATCTATTTTTAATTTTTTTGCAATTTTGTATTCATCTTCATTTTGAACAAATTTTATCCAACTATTAATTTTTAAACTCTTAGCCATCTCTATGTAACCTTTTAAAATAGTTCTATATTTTTCATTTGATAAATTTTTAGAATACTGTTGTGAAAATCTAATTATATCAATATCCAAATCTCTTAAATATAGTGTTGATGTTTGAAATTGACCAACATCATCTAAGACAAAATTTATACCTAATTCTCTATATTTATTTAAAATAGAGTTAAATTTTTTCACATTAAAATAGAACTCTTTTTCACTAAAAATAATAAATACTCTATTTTTTAAATTTTCATTTAAATTAAAAAAGAGCCTTATTTCATCTAAAAAATTTCTATCTCTTATTACAATTGGATCAATTTTAATTGCATATAAGTTATTACTCTCTATATGTTGAGAAATTTTATTAAAATATAGCATGTAAAACTCTTTTGCTAAATTTAATCTATTAATAATTGGTAAAAACTGTTTTTGATGAATTATATCACCATTAGATGCAAAAAGTTTTACACTACATTCAAATATATCAATATCTGCATCTATTTTTTGTAGCATAAATGAGATATCACTATTTTCAACTGCTTTAATAATATTTAACTCTAACTCATTTTGATTTTGTTGGTAATTTTGTGATTTATCTTTATAATTTATTATCTCATACAATCTTTGAATAATTTGATTAATATTTTTAGAGACCCTATTATTTACAACTGCAACAGATGTCTCTAACTCAACTTTATCAAAATTTACTGCTCTTAATTTTACATTTAAAAGTTGCACTAAAGAGTTTGTCTCATCAAAATTATTTCTTATTCCAATTAAAAAATCTCCACCTTTGAAGTGAGAAATTGCAATATCTTCATCTATATTTTCTAAAAAAAAGTTTTGAATATATTTTGCGACTAAAAAAAGAGTTTTATCCCCTTTTAAAAGACCATACTGCTCATTTATATAATCAATATTATCCAACTTAATAAGTGCAATTGAATACTCTTTACTCTTTAAATTTTTTGAAAAATATTTTAATGCATAATTTCTATCAAATGTTTTTGTAATTGGATCAATTAAACTTTTATTATCACTCTCATATATTAAATAAAAAATGAAATAAACTCCAATTAAAAGAATAAAAATTGAAGTAGTTATTAAAAATCTTGTTATTTCACCAAAATATGAGTCAATAAGTAATATAGTTAGAAAAAAAATTGGTAGCCCTATTCTAAGGGCTAATTTAAACTTACGAGATCTCTCTAACTGGTTTGGTAGTGTCATAAGACCTAAACATCAAGATGTTTAACATCTTTTGCATGTGTCTCAATGTAGTTACGACGAGGCTCTACTTCATCTCCCATAAATAGACTAAACATATCACCAGCATCTACAATATCATCAATTGCAACACGTAATAAAACTCTATTTTCTGGTGTCATTGTTGTCTCCCATAATTGCTCAGGATTCATCTCACCTAAACCTTTATAACGCTGTATATATGAGCCTTTTTTAGAGAAATCTTTTACACTCTCTAAAACTTCTAAAATATCTGTGTTAAAACTAATATCCCACTCTTGAATCTTTTGGTAAATATATGAAGCTTCATTAAAATGTGGTGTTGAAAAGAGTTCATCATTAATAATTAACTCCTCCAAACCATCTTTTGTTTGAACAAAAATATGAATATTCTCTTCAGTAATAGTTTTTGACAAAATATTATTACCATTATTTTGTAAAAATTTCTCTATTACTTCAAAAAGTTGTGAATTATCTTGTCCTATAACATCAGGATTTTCTATAAAATGTCTAATAAGAGGAAGAAGCGCATAACGACGCTCTAGTGCAATTAATGAGTTGTTGTAATGATCAACCATTGTAAAATAGGAGACTAAATCTGCTTTTCCAATACTTTGCATCTCTAATGACTCTACACCCTCTTCAATTAAATATGTATTCATCTCTATATCATCTTTAAAATATATCTCTTTTTTACCTTTTTTATATCTATAAAGAGGTGGTTGAGCAAGATATAAATATCCATTTTCAACTATTTGTGGTAAATATCTAAAGAAAAAAGTTAATAAAAGTGTTTGGATATGACTACCATCAACATCAGCATCGGTCATAATTATTACCTTATGATAACGCAATTTTTTTTCATCAAACTCTTCACCAATTCCACAACCTAACGCTGTAATCATATTTGTAATTTCATCAGACTTTAAAATTTTATCTAATCGTGATTTTTCTACATTTAAAATTTTACCTTTTAGTGGTAAAATAGCTTGAAAAACACGATCACGACCCTGTTTTGCTGATCCACCAGCACTATCACCTTCGACTAGATAAATTTCAGACTCAGTTGCATCTTTACTTTGACAATCTGCTAATTTTCCAGGGAGAGTTCCAACACTCATTACATCTTTACGACGTGTAAGTTCTCTTGCTTTTTTTGCAGCTTCACGTCCACGTGCAGCCATCAATGATTTTTGAACAATTGCTTTAGCTTCTATAGGATTTTCTTCAAAATACTTAGAGAGTAATTCACTACTTTTTTTCTGAATAAGAGATCTTACATATGTATTACCAAGCTTACCTTTGGTTTGTCCCTCAAATTGTGGTTCAGGTACATAAGCTGATACAACAGCAATTAAACCCTCGCTAACATCTTCATTACTTATTTTTACATCTTTCTCTTTTGCATTTCCATTTTTAGAGTTATAGCTTGATACTACACGTGTTAACGCTGCACGAAAACCAGTTTCATGAGTACCACCATTTGGTGTTTTAATATTATTGACAAAACTATAAACCAAACCTGTGTAAGTGTCATTATACATAAGAGCAATATTAAACTCTAAAGTATTCTCTTCATTGGTCTCATCTACTGCTTTGTCACTATATTCATAAGGGGTTGCAATTTGTGTATTTTTATTCATATCTGATACAAATTGAGATAAACCACCCTCAAAATGATAAATATTACTTTCACCATTTCTTTCATCACTAAATTTAATTGTAATAAATGGATTTAAATAGGCCAACTCTTTAAAACGTTTAGATAAATACTCATAATCAAAAGTAATTGTATCTGTGAAAATTGATGGATCAGGCCAAAACTCTATCTGTGTTCCAGATTTACGACAATTACCTGTTGTTTTCAGAGCTTCTTGAGGAATACCTAATTTAAACTCTTGTTCAAATGATTCACCATTACGACATATTGACATTTTTAAATCACTAGATAGTGCATTTACAACAGATACACCAACACCATGTAATCCACCTGAGACTTTATAGGTATCTTTGTCAAATTTACCACCAGCATGAAGAACAGTTAAAACAACAGTTGCTGCACTCATTCCCTCTGTTGGATGAATATCTGTTGGAATTCCACGTCCATTATCTTTTATAATTGCAGAACCATTTTTTGTTAATTTAATATCTATTGTATCACAATGACCTGCCATTGCTTCATCTATTGAGTTATCTACTACTTCATAAATTAAGTGATGTAATCCTCTATGACCAGTATCTCCAATGTACATACCAGGACGTTTTCTTACAGCTTCTAAACCTTTAAGAACTTTAATATTACTAGCACCATAATTTTCTTGCATATCTAACCTTTGTTTAATATAATTTTTAACCATTGAACACGTAAAATGAGCAAAGCCCATTTTACTACGTTAACACTAGGTTTTTCTCAGCGAAAAGCTCAAATCACTAGTGATTTTGGCTATTTTTCATAACTGCTGAATGGTTAATATAATTTTTATCGTTGTTTTGTAACTACATTACTATTGGCATTACAATTGTTTTGAAGTTCTCATCAATTAGTACAAATGGTAAGTTTGACTCATTTATCCCAATAGAAAAATTAATGTTTGAGCATTGAGATAAAAAGTCTAAAATATATCTAATATTAACAGCAATCTCAAACTCTTCTTGAACATTAGTATTAAAAAGTAACTCAATTTTTGCTTCAGAATTATCTGTACTTAAACTTTCAAAAATTATTGAATTAGTCTTAAAAGTAATTTTTATCTCTGCTGAAATAGAGTTAATTTGTTTAATAGCTTCAATTATATCTGACTTTGGTAGTGTTATTAGTGTTTTTATCTCTTTTGGAACTATTCTTTTGTAATCTGGAAATTTACCATTAATTAATTTTGAAAAGAAGAAAAATTGTTCAGATTTTATTATTAAATGTGTTTCATCATAATATATTTCTATATTATCAAAAAACAGTTTTTGAATCTCTATAATAGCTTTTTTAGGAATTATTAAAGAGACTTCATTTTTGCTACTGTTATTTATTTCTACAATTGATAGACGTTTAGTATCAGTTGATACAAAATTAATTGAGCTATTTTTAATATCTACTAATGCTCCATTTAGTTCAAATTTTGGATTGTTAACATCAGTAGATGGTGTAATTTTTTTAAGTGATTGAATTAAAATATTAGATGGTAGTTCTATTTTAGATCTATTCTCTAATTTTGGAAATGTAGGAAAATCTTCTGATTTGAATGATGGTAATTTAAATTTTGATTTTGATTGTTTTACATGTAACACTTCATTTGAGTATTCAAGTATAATTTCACTATCTTTTAGACCTTTGATTATATCTAATAATTTTTTACCATTTACTGTAAATCTTCCATCTTGAATAATGTTTAATTGATTAGTTGTTATCTCCAAACCTATTTCATTATCTGTTGATTTTACAATTAACATTGATGGCATTGTTTTAAAATATATGTGAGATGTTATTTGTGATGCATCTTTTTTTTCTAAAAATGGTTGAGAATGTATTAAAATATTTTCTAAAACACTTTTTTGAATTGATATATTCATTTAATACCCTTTTTAATTAAAATATATAGCAGTAGTAGTAAGTAGCGTGAATATGTTAATAACTGCTAAAAAGCCCAATTTATAGAGGCTTAACTATGTGAATTTACTAAATAAAACTATTCACATTTATTCACATCTAATATTATATCTTTTTTTATTTTAATTATGCAAAATCTAATTTTTATTTGTTGTTATTTTATTTGTTAAAGACTCTATTTTTACTTTAAAGTCCTCATCTTCTTCTAGTAGTTCATTTATTTTTTTGATTGTGTGAGAAACTGCTGTATGATCTTTCATACTAAAATATTTAGCAATTTCTGGCATTGTATTTGGTGTGAGTGAACGTATTAAATAGATGGCTATTCTTCTTGCATAAACAATATTTCTACTTCTACCTTTTGACTTTATTTCACTAGGTTTAACATTTAAATCGTGAGAGACTGTACTCATAATTAAATCTACTGTAATATTTGCTCTTTTTTCAGCAATTTGCTCTTTTAAAACATTTTTAGCAAACTCTATTGTAATGTCTATATGCATTAATTGTGAGTAGGCATGAAGTTTTGATAAAATTCCCTCAATTTCTCTTGTGTTATTCTCAATTATGGTTGCGACATAATTTATTACTTCACTATTTAAATTAACTCTATTTATTTCACACTTCTTTTTAATAATTGCAATTTTAGTCTCTAATTCTGGTGGTTGAATATCTGCTACTAATCCCCACTCAAATCTTGTTCTTAGTCTCTCTTCAAAACCGCCAATTTTTTTTGGTTGTTTGTCAGCTGTTAAGATTATCTGTTTATTATCATTTTTTAGTGCTTCAAATGTGTGAAAAAACTCCTCTTGAGTTGCATCTTTATTGCTTAAAAATTGAATATCATCAATTAGTAAACAGTCACACTTACGATATTTTTCTTTAAACTTATGCATATTATGCAGATTACTTGTAAAGTCATTTGTAAACTGCTCAGATGTAACATAAATAACAGTTTTCCCCTGACTTTGTATTACATTTCCAATGGCATGAATTAGATGTGTTTTGCCTATTCCTGAATTTCCATAGATAAAAAATGGATTATACGAAATACCTGGTTTTTCACTTACACTTTTAGCTGCAGAGTAAGCGAACTGGTTAGAGCCACCTACAACAAAATTTTCAAATGTATAAGCTTGATTTAAAAGAGAATTTTTTGCTTTTTTTGAGACATCCTCTTTTTTTCTACTCTTTTTATTAATTTTTTGTGATTTTATATTAGATTCTACTTCTATAACAACTTCTGGTCTCTTTCCATCTTTAACTTCATGTAAGTGAGCAATTTTATCGCTATATACTCTTTGTATCCATTTTGCTACAATTAAATTTGGAGCAATATATACAGCTTTATTATCATTTGATAAATCTTTATGAAATTTCAACTGTTTTATATAGCGATTATACTCACTCTCATTTATCTCATCTCGTAATAACAGTAAAACGTTCATTAACTACCTTAAATGTGAATAATATGTGAATTTTTTGACATAATATCAAAAAAATGCCTAATTATGCGATAGTATTCAATGTGAATTAAAAAATGTGAATGGAATTTATTAAATGAATATACTAGGAATTGATCCCGGAACAAGAAATTGTGGTTATGCAATAATTAATTTAGAAAACTCAAAAGTTACTCTAGTAGAAGCAGGAATTATTAAAATTAAAGCAGACGAATTACAGTTTCAAATACCACAAATTGCAGAAGCAATAGAGCAACTTTTTCAAAACCATAAGATAGATGAAGTTTCACTAGAGGGAATTTTTTATGCACACAATCCAGCAACTACAATAAAATTGGCACAGTTTCGTGGTGCAATTATGTTAAAACTACTCCAAGAGTTTGGGCAATTTGCAGAATATACTCCATTGCAAGTGAAAAAAGCGTTAACAGGAAAAGCAAAGGCACAAAAAGAGCAAGTTGCATTTATGGTAAAAAAAATATTAAATATAAAAAAAGAGATTAAACCATTAGATATAACAGACGCGATGGCAATAGCCATTACACACTCTCAAAGAGTAAAATTGAAATAGTGGAACACTTTGTGCTTGTATAAATATTATATATTATGAACTTCCTATTCTCTCGAAAACATACTTTTCGTAGCTTTAGGGGGTTGTAGGGACAATTTGTTCCTGCCACTAAAACGGACGCGTTCGTTTTAGTGTGTAACATCAATAAATATTAAAATACATAAAATGTGGGTTAACCACAAAGCGTAAAGGGTACATTATGTTACGTTCACTTTTTTCAGGTGTGTCAGGCTTACAGTCTCACCAAATAGCTTTAGATGTTGAGTCAAATAACATTGCAAACGTTAACACTGTTGGTTATAAATATTCACGTGCAAACTTTTCAGACTTGCTTTCGCAAACTTCTAAAATTGCAACAGCTCCACAAGGTGATTTAGGTGGTAAAAATGCACTTCAAGTCGGTCTTGGATCAAATGTTGATTCTGTTACTAGAATTTTTTCACAAGGTTCACTGCAAAATTCAGACAAAAATACGGATGTTGCAATTCAAGGTGATGGTTTTTATGTAGTATCTGCTGATGGTGGAAGTACATATAAATACACTCGTTCAGGAGACTTTAAATTTGACGCAGATGGTAACTTTGTTGATAATAATGGTTTTAAAGTACAAGGATGGGACAGAGATGAAATTACAGGAAATGTAGATAGTTCTGCTCCAATTAAGAGTATTCAAATTCCACCTGGACTTACAACTCCAGCAGAAGCAACAGCAGATGTTGTTGTAAAGGCAAATTTAAATTCTGGTAGCACAGTTACAAGTTTTGGTGCAATATTTGGATTAGATGAGTTTACAAATGCAGCAGATTTAAATAGAGATAATGTATTAAATGATAAAGACTCATTAACAGGTTCAACATTTTATGGAAATACGCCGTGGAGTTATGGAACAGTTCCAACAGGTGATGAGTTAGTAGATAAAATTGATGAATCAGTTCAACCATTAGCACATATATTTACAGATCCTACAGCTGGTACTATTGTAGAAAGAGGTGAAAAATTTTCAGCTTTAGTTGATACTGAGGGACGCTCATTCAATCTACAAACAGGCTCAACACCAGATGCTGGTCAGGGTCAGTGGATGAGTTTTCAAAGTGCAAAAATTGATGGTCAAGTTATATCAGCTAACAACACTGGTGCAACGGTAGTTCAACAATTATCACTTTTCAATTCTGATGGTACAGAATATACAGTTTCAGCATCTATTCCAGATGGCTCAACATCTCAACAATCAGCAAATATTATCAAGCAAGAGATAGATAAACATAAAGACAATACAGACTGGACAACATCAGTTGCAGTTGATCCAGCAGGTAGTGGTGATTATATTATTAAAGTTTTAAATGATAACTCATCTACTATGAAAAATATTCAAATTAAAGATACTACAGGTGGAGTATTTGCAGCAGCAGGTTCAACAGTTACTGATAATACAGCAAAGAAATTTAGATACACAGATAATAGTGTAAATGAAGCTGGATGGAATAACCCCACAACTATAAATACAAGTGCATCATTTACACTAGGAGCAGGTGGAGCGCAAGCACAAGCAATAGATGTAACAAACTTTTTAGCAAATGATGTAACTGTAAATGGAGTAACATTAACAACATCAAATGCTAATGGTCAATTTGCATCTTTAGCAGAGTATGCCGCAGCAATTAATGAAGCCTATTATGGAGCGACAGCTGTAGCAGCTGGTTCTAGTATAGCAACAGTAAATGGAGCAAATATAGATATTGAATCATCTGTATCAGATTTAATTTTTACAACATCAGATGCAGATGCAGGTTTTGATACAACTGGTATTTCAGATACATTAACTTTTTCACAAACAGCTGATACTTTTTACTTCTCAACAACTGAAGAGTTGCGTGAGGGTATGCAAGAGTTAGCAAGAAACTATAGAACACTTGACTTAACTGCAGATAATCGTCCTGGAACTGGTCAAACAGGTCTAGCACTCAATAATAATGCAACTGTAACAGTCTCAACAGATGGTAAATTCACGCTAGAAAATAAGGGTGGAGATGGTTTAAACAGCTCTATTAATATTACAACATCATCTATTGAAGATACTCGTACAACACAAAATGTCTATTTTTCTGAAATGATTAGTTCAATGACAGGGGCGTTGCCTGTTGGTTCAACTTCTTCTCGTCAAACACAACCAGTTGGAGTTCCTACTCACTCATCAAGTATAGATATTTATGACTCATTGGGTTCAAAACATACTTTGAAGTTAGATTTTAGAAAAGAGGACTCAGGTACTTCAACAGGTGCTACATGGTATGTTAGAGCAACTGTTCCATCTCCAGCTGTTATTAATGCAGCAGCTGAGGGTGTAGTTGGACAACAAACAAATAGTGTAGAGGGTAGAATCTACTTTAATGATGATGGTAGCTTAAAAAATATAGATGCAGCAGTTAGAAACATTCAATTTACTGGTAATAATGGTTCTGCACCAGATCAAGCCTTTACAATTGATTATGGAACTTTAAATAAATTTGATGGTATGACATCTTTTGATAATCCATCTTCAACATCAGGTATTTCTCAAGATGGTTTTCCTGGTGGAGATTTAGTGGGAATTAGAATTGATCAAAGTGGTACTTTGGTAGGTTCATTTACAAATGGTAGAAGTTTTGGGTTAGCCCAGATTTCCATGGCAAAATTTGCCAATAATGAGGGACTTGTGAGCGATGGTGGTAATACATTTTTACAATCATCTAACTCTGGTAATCCAATTACAGGAACTGCTGCAACTGGTGGACGTGGGTTTATTCAAGCTTCTGCTCTTGAAGCTTCAAATGTTGACTTGTCACGCTCATTAACTCAATTGATTATTATTCAAAAGGGTTACCAAGCAAATGGAAAAACTATTACAACATCAGACCAAATTTTAGAGACTCTAATAGGTCTTAAAAGGTAGATAAAGAAGTATAAAAACTTCTTTATCCTCTCAACTCTTCAAGCTTAGCTTTTACAGCTTTTACATGCTCTTTAACTCTAACTTTTTCCCAACCATAAACAATAACACCCTCAGGGTTAATTATGAAAGTTGACCTTACAATTCCCATATACTCACGTCCAGCCATCTTTTTAAGTTGCCAAACACCATACTCTTGAAGCATTGTAGTAGATTCATCACTTAAAAGTGTTATTTGTAAATCTTTTTTAGCTATAAAATTTCTATGTTTTTTTGTACTGTCTGCTGAGACACCAAGAATCATTGCATCCAAATTTTCAAAATTTTCTATCTCATCACTAAAATCACACGCTTCAGTTGAACATCCCGGTGTATTGTCTCTAGGGTAGAAGTAAAGCACAATCCATTTACCTTTTAAGTCACGAAGACAAATCTCTATATCATCTTGATTAGGAATACAAAACTCAGGAGCCATTGAATTAATTTCTAACATTTTTTCACCTTAAAGAAATATTTAATATAGTAGTTCACGCTCACGTTGACGTTTACAGTAGCTTTTTGCTTGAAGAAGCTGTTTTTGACGTGATGCATCGTGAAGTGACTCTGGATTGACATTTTTTAAGTAGTACTCTAAATATTTGCAAATACCTAAATCACCATGAATATTCGCTTCACGTTTAAACTTTTGAACAAGCTGAGATTGTTCAGATTTTAAAAAAAGATTGTGGTTAAAAATATACCCAAAGTAGTTTAATGATAAAACATATTGATGAGCAATTTTATCTCTTGTTGATACAAAAAAATCTATAAAAGATTGTTTATGCTCTTTTTCAAAAAGATTTAACTCTCTTTGAATCTCAACCATCTCATCTTTAAGACTTCCTAAAAGATGCACTGTATCGACATGTTCACGTCTTAAAGGTTTGATTTTTTCTTCGTACTCTTCAATTTTTGATTTTGAAAGAGAGCTTTTTTTCATCTGTAGTGTTGCATTTATTTTGTCTAATTTTGCTTTTAGCATTGATTCTCTATTACCTAGTAGTTGCATCTCATTTTTTATTCCATCACACACTCTATTTTTCTCAGAGTAATCTATTTGAGAAGTGAGAAATGTTCTCTCATAAACATTTTGAGCATATTCACTCTTATGTTTGAAATCTGTGTAGTGTTTGTCTAAAAAGTTTATTGTTTGAAATTTGCTAGCTAGTGATTTGTTATAGATACTCATATCTATCTCTTTAAACATTCCAGCTGCTGCAAATAAAAATTCTTTAAAAATGGCATACTCAAAATCGTCAGTAAAATCAAACGCAACTGCAGCAAAGTGTTTTTTTACTACTGATATGTCATCTTTAAAGAAGTTTAAAACAACCTCTTTTTGTCCTGTTGTCACTGTTATCATAATTTAATTGCAAAACCTTAGAGTATTAATTTTTGTGTATAATATCATAAAAAAGTAATATTTAGAAATATGCCAAGAACAGATAATACCCATTTTTACAGTTGTGCCATAAAAAAACATGGAGTTTCACCTAAAGCGCTTCATTGGAATTCATTCTACTCTCAGCATGTAAGATTTTATGCGATTGCTTCGCTATTACCCCAAAACTTGCTAGACTTTAGCATTGTAGATGCAGGCTGTGGTTTTGGAGATTTTTATATATTTTTAAAAAATGAGAAGCTTATTCCTAAAAAATATATTGGATTGGAGATTTTACCAAATATGGCAAAAATTGCTTCAAAAAATTGTAATCAAAAAATTATAATTTGTGATATTTTAAATGATAATTTACCAAAAAGTGATTTTTATGTCTGTAGTGGAGCTATGAATATTTTAACACCAGATGAGACTTTGAAGTTTATTACAAAGTGTTATGAAGCATCTAAAAAGGGTTTTATATTTAATCTTTTAGAGGGTGTTGATGATGGTGGAATTTACAATACTTTTAATATTGAAGAGATTGTAAAAACTCTTAAACAAATTTGTGAAAATATTACAGTAAAAAATGACTATTTAGATGACGATTTTACAATTAGGATGTTAAAGTAGTGTGTGCAATTTTTGGTATTATTGGAGACTACAATAAAAAAGATGCACTATCAGCACTAAATTTAATGAGCCATAGAGGAGTTGATGCGACAAACTACTCTACATGTAAAGATGTTTTTTTTGCGCATAACCTTTTAAATATTAACAACTCTCGTACCTCACAACCTCTACATGTAAAAGATATTATGATTACTTTTAATGGAGAGATATATAACTACAAAGCTTTAGCAAAAGAGCTACATGTAGAGCAATTAAGTGAGATAGATGTTCTACATGTAGCATACAAGAGATGGGGTGTAGATTTTGTAAAAAAAGTTAAAGGTATGTTTGCAATTGCAATTTATGATAGAGGCGAGCTATATCTTTTTAGAGACAGCGTTGGTAAAAAACCTCTTTTTTACTACCACGATAGCAATAAGTTTATTTTTGCTTCTGAGTTAAAAGCGATTAAGCCTTTTTTAAAGCAAAAGAGATTGAGTAGTGATGCACTTTTAAGTTATTTAAGTTTTTCAACTCCAACTCCACCACACACATTTTTTGATGGAGTTTTTAAACTTCCATCTGCATCTTATTTAAAATTTTCAAACTCTAAAATAGAGATTGTTGAGTACTACAATATTTTAGACAGTGAAGTTATTTATGAGCATGAAAACTTAGAACTACATGTAGAGACTCTTTTAAAAAATTCAATTTTTACAAGATGTGAATCGCAAACAAAAAAAGCTCTTTTACTCTCTGGTGGAGTTGACAGCTCACTTCTAGCAGCCATGGCAAAAAAAATGAGTTTAAATTTTCACGCTTATACGTTAGGATACAAAGAGAAAAATAGTCACGATGAGACCATTTTTGCTAAAGAGGTAGCCTCATACCTGGGCATTAAGCATAGTGTAGTTCAGTATGGTAAAAGTGATTTTTTTGAGACTATTGAAGATGTTTTTGAGCATTTAGATGAGCCACTAAATGACCCCTCTACAATACCTCTTGAGTATCTTTTTAAACAAATTTCAAGTGATGGTTACAAAGTAGCACTGAGTGGAGAGGGTAGCGATGAGCTTTTTTATGGTTATAGGCAGTATGGTGAATATTATGACATAGAGCAGTTAAGTAGTTTGAAGCATAAAAATTGGTTAAAAAAATATCTTAATTCATTTCCAACACAACATAGAGAGTGGGAGTGGTACAGACGTGTTTTTAGTGATGAACTGCTTTTTAGAACATCTAGTGAGGTTTTTACCGATATTCAAAAAAATAGAGCACTAACAAAAAGTGTTGATGAAAATGGATCTATGAACTATCTTAATAGCTATTATGATAAGTTTATAAATAGTAGATATAAAGATATGCTCTCATGGTATAGCTATATTGATTTGAAACTACATGTAGGAGAGAATTTTTTAACAAAATTAGATAGAGTCTCAATGTCTAATGGAGTTGAAGCAAGAACACCCTACCTAGATTTAGAGTTTATGAATAGAGTTTTTTCACTCTCAAATGAGCTTAAATTTAGCACATCAAAGAGTAAACCACTTCTTAAAAATATTGCACAACACTACTTACCACAAACTATTGTAAATAGAAAGAAAAAAGGTTTTTCATACCCATATATGAAGTGGTTGGTGGAGAATAACTCATTAGAGATAATAAAAAGTGTTAATAAAGATACACTGTTATTTAAAAAAGATTATATTGATGGGTTAATTTTAGGAGCAAATAGAGGCAAATTTAAAAATCATATTTATGCTCTTTATAATTTATCACACTGGCTAAAAAGAGAGATATTGTAAGTAAATGATGTTAACATCAAATATAAGACATTTTAAAGATTTCATAGGTATAATCCTTGTATTAAAACTCAAAAAGGAAAAAATATGGGTAAATATGTTGAATTAACAGAGGCAAACTTTGAAGCTACAGTAGCTAATGGTGTATCTTTAGTGGATTTCTGGGCTCCATGGTGTGGACCTTGTCGTATGATCGCTCCAGTAATTGAAGAATTAGCTGAGGGTTTTGAAGGTAAAGCAAACATCTGTAAAGTTAATACTGATGAGCAAGGTGAAATTGCTGGTAAATATGGTATCAAATCTATTCCTACAATTATGTTTTTTAAAAATGGTGAATTAGTAGATACTATGGTTGGTGCAGCTTCTAAACAAGCTTTTGAAGATAAAATCAACTCTCTATTATAATTAAATGGTGCGCAAAAGAGTATCTCTATTCTCTTTAAGCACTGTTTTAGCCTCATTTTTTGGGGCTACTATGATTGCTATTGCTTTCGCTTACTACAACTATAAATTTTCTGAATTCAAATTTGTCAATTTTAATGAGTGGGTTTTTTACACACAAAATAGTGTTTTTGAACCTAGCGAAGAGAACTATTTAGTTATATTTTTTAACTCAAATCAAAAAAATATAGTTAAGACAATTCAAAATGCAAATAGTAAATACAAAATTTTAGCAATAGATTACTACTCAAAACCAATAGAGTCAACAAAAAATGTGCAGTTTTTAAGGGCTGGAACTAACAGTATGTTAAAATTTATACAACGCTTTAATATTTATGGCACTCCGACAATATTTATTATTAAAAAAACAAAAGATAAGCTTTATAAACAAGATAGTATGATACGAAAACTAGACAATATCAAACAGATATTGAGTTTATCTAAATGACTCACATTTGTTAAATCACTAGTGATTTGAGCTTTCTGCTGAAGAAAACTCAGTGTAAAATAGTTACAATAACTTTAAGGATTTTATTATGATTTTAGATTGTGCAATTATTGGTGGAGGTCCTGCTGGATTAACAGCTGGACTATATACAACTCGTGGTGGATTAGAAAATGTAACAATGTATGAAAAGGGCATGCCTGGAGGACAAATTACACAGAGTTCTGAAATTGAGAACTACCCAGGAGTAACTGGAGAGATAACTGGAATGGACTTAATGATTCCATGGCCTGCTCAGTGTCAAAAGTTTGGTTTAAAACATGATATGAGTGAAGTTACTCGTGTTAGTAAGCGTGAAGATGAGATTTTTGAGATTCATAAGAGTGATGGAAGCATAGATGAAGCTCATAGTGTTATTGTCTGTACAGGCTCTACACCAAGACGTGCGGGTTTTAAAGGTGAAAATGAGAATGTAGGAAAAGGTCTTAGTTATTGTGCTACGTGTGATGGCTACTTTTACAAAGGTGAAGATGTTGCTGTAATTGGTGGAGGTGACACTGCACTTGAAGAGGCACTATTTTTAGCTAAAATTTGTAACAAAGTTTATGTTGTTCATAGACGTGATGCATTTCGCTCATCTCCTAGCACAATTGAGCGTGTTAAAAACTCTCCAAACATAGAGTTAGTGTTAAACTCTACAATAGATGAAGTTATTGGAGATGACAAAAGTGTTTCAACTCTGAAAACAACAGACAGTGATGGAAACAGAAGAGACCTAAGCGTAACAGGTGTTTTTGTTTTTGTTGGCTATCAAGTTAATAACAGTGTGTTAGTTCAAGAAGATGGTAAATTTTTATGCGAAATGAGTCCAAACGATGAGATGCAAGTAGATATTAACATGAAAACTAATGTAGCTGGACTCTTTGCAGCTGGTGATGTTAGAGTAGATGCTGCTAAACAAGTTGTATGTGCAGCAGGCGATGGAGCAACAGCAGCAATTCATGCAATTGCTTATGTAGATCATAAACTAAATTAAATAAGAGGGTAAAAAAGATGAGTCATAGAGTTAAAGTTGGTGTATTTGGTGGAAGTGGACGAGTTGGAAAACTACTAATTGAAGATTTACATGTAAATGAGACTTTAGCTCTATCATCTGTATATGTAAGAGAAAATTTAAGTTTTGGTGTAGATCCATCTGTTCTTGTAACAAGTGATTTAAAAACATTTTTAAACTCATGCGATATTGTAATTGATTTTTCACTTCCAGATGCTTCAACTGCTCTTTTAGAAGAGGCAATTAAAACTCCAAAACCTTTAGTAATTGGAACAACAGGCTTTGATGAACATCAGTTAAATTTACTTAAAACAGCGGCTCAACATATGCCTATATTATATGCAACTAATATGTCTTTAGGAGTTGCTCTTTTAAATAAGTTAGTCTATGCTGCTTCAAAAACATTAGCAGATTTTGATTGTGAAATTGTAGAGATGCACCATAGATACAAAAAAGATGCACCAAGTGGAACAGCACTTACATTAGCTCACTCAGCAGCTCTAGCTCGTAATTTGGACTTAGACAAAGTAAGAGTTAGTGGACGTGATGGAAATATTGGTGAAAGAAGCAAAGATGAGATTGCTGTAATGGCACTTCGTGGAGGTGACATTGTTGGTCGTCACACAGTTGGCTTTTACAATGATGGCGAGTATATTGAGT
>JAYEGD010000015.1:0-6005 GCA_034658915.1 Campylobacterota bacterium
CATTTTCACAGTAGTGGATATTTTTTACGTAGCGACTAATAAGTAACTTAAAAGCCTCTGCTAACTCTTTGTCATCTTCTACATACAAAACACTCATTTGCGAAAGTTCAGCGATACTATTTAGCATTTTCATTTAGCTACTCTTTAGGTATGGTATTTTTATTTTAAACTCTGTTTGATTGTTTGAGCTTGTCACTTCAATTGAACCTAAGTAATGGTTTTCGACTATCTCTTTTACCATGTATAGTCCAACTCCTGTTCCATGTTTTGGAAATTTTGTTGTGAAATATGGTTCAAATATTTTTTCTATTATATTGCTCTCAATTCCACAACCATTATCTGCAACAATAAGCTCAAAAAACTCACTATTTTTACTACATGTAATCTCAATTTTAGCATCTAAAGCAGAGTTTTTTTCTTGGGAAGTAATGATAGCATCTTTTGAGTTATTTATTAAGTTTAAAACAACTTGTTGTAGCTCATGGGCTAAACCAAAGAGTGTAACATCATCACCCTTTACACTAATTGTTATATGGTGAGATTTTAGTTGAGCTTTTAGTAAGTCTATGGTCTTATTAATCTGCTCCATTACTAAAAAGTGCTCTTTATCTTTATTTGGAGTAAAAAAGTTACGAAAATCATCAATGGTAGAGGACATAAAATTTATCTGTTTCATACTTTGAGAAATTGTATTATTAATATATTTATCATTAAGTGCATCATCCTCGTAAGCGCCCTCAATATCTTGAATATAGAGAGCTAGTGTGTTTAATGGTTGTCTCCATTGATGAGCAATTGCACTTATCATCTCACCCATTGCTGCCATTTTTGATTGCTCTATTAACATATGCTCTTGTTCTTGCTGTTTTTTCATAAGCTCTTTAAGTATAATATTTTGAGATTGTAGCTCTTTTTGAAGAGTGCGTAATGTAATGTGTGTATTAATTCTAGCTAAGACCTCTTCTGGTTCAAAAGGCTTTGTTACATAGTCAATTCCACCTACACTAAATGCTTTTACCTTATCTGAAATATCATCCATAGCGCTAATAAATATTACAGGGATATTTTTACTAATGTCACTACTTTTTAATCTTCTACAAACTTCAAAACCATCCATATTTGGCATACGAATATCTAGTAAAATGATATCTGGTTGTTTATGCTCAACTGAGCGAAGAGCCATCTCTCCACTAGAAGCAGGGCGTACCTTGTAACCATTTACGCTTAAAAGAGAAGTTAGAAGTTTAAGGTTTGCAGGTGTGTCATCAACAGCTAGTATCTCTGTTTCATTACTTTGGCTTAAATTATATGGCATCATTTACTCCTCTTCTAGTAGTTTTAATAGTAGATCATAATCATAATTACTCGCTAAGCTCATCATATTTGTAGCTTCATTTGGTGCAATATCTTTAATTGCACTAATATGTTGCATAATACTATCAGGATTTAGCTCAATAAGAGCTTCTTTTAAACTATCTAACATCTCTTTTGGAATAGAATGAAGCATCTCTTTTGTTAGTGTTGAGTGTGTCTCACTTCCATCTTTAACATACTCTTGAAAAATATACTCAACATCAAGATACTTTTGCATTGTTTCATAAATTTCATTTTGTTGATATGGTTTATGAACTAATGTATTACATCCTGTTTGTAGTATTTTTTCGTGTTGATCTTCAAAAGCACTCGCTGTTAATGCTATTATTGGAATATTTTTGTCAATTTCTCTTATCTTTTGTGTTGCTTCATACCCATCCATAATAGGCATTCTCATATCCATCCAAATAAAGTCTGGTTTTACCTCTATAAATTTTTCAACACCATCTTTGCCATTAATTGCTTCAAAAACTACAAATCCAACATTCTCTAAAATATTTCTCAAAAGTAGTCTATTCTCTTTTTGGTCTTCAACCATAAGAATTTTCAACTTAGGGTCATGCTCTTTCATACCAATTACTTTTTTATCTATTACTCTCTCTTCTACATCTATGTGTTCAACCAAATCAACATTAATAGTGAATTTAAAAAGAGTACCATGGTTTGGTTCACTTTTTACATCAATGTATGCACCCATTAGTTTTAAAAAGCGGTGTGTAATTGCAAGTCCTAAGCCTGTTCCCTCTGAAACTCCATTTGAACTACTAACTTGAATAAATGGTTCAAAAACTTTTTTTAACTCATCTTCATTCATTCCACGACCACTATCTTCTATCTCAAATGTAATTGAGCAATTTTTATCTTTACATGTACTCTTAATTCTAAATGATACTCCGCCATTATCTGTATATTTTATTGCATTACCTAAAATATTAATAAGAATTTGACGCAATTTTTTCTCATCAAGGCGTACATATTTTACTAAATTTTCATCATATTCAATAATAAATTGTAAATCTTCACTATCTGCTTTAATTTTTATCATAGAAGAGACATCGTTTAGAAGATTGTGTAAATCAATATTACCCTCATTAAGCTCTATTTTTCCAGCTTCTATTTTCGACATATCCAAAATATCGTTTATTAAAGAGAGTAGGTGAGAGCCGCTTTTATTAATAATTTCTAAATACTCTTTTTGAGATGGATTGACATAAGTAGAGTCGCTCATTAACTGAGAAAAACCCAAAATAGCATTTAGTGGTGTTCTTAGTTCATGACTCATATTGGCTAAAAAAACACTTTTTGATTTGTTTGCCTCTTGAGCTTTGTCCATCTGTATTGTTACCTCTTTTGTTCTTTTTGTAACAATTTGTTCTAAATTTTCATTTAAATCTCTAATATCTTTTTCAACTTTTACACGCTTAGTAATATCTGCTTTTAAATCATCTTCACTCTTTTCAAGCCTTAAATTATTTTGATTAAGTGTCTCTACCATTAAGTTAAACTCATGTGAAATCTGCTTTATCTCTAAAACCCCATTTTCAGGAGATTTTACACGTCTATTACCAGAGCGAATCTGTTTCATAATATCTATTAGTTTTTGAAGCTTATCTGTAAAACTATTTATAATAATGTATGATGAGACAAACCCAACAATAAGAAATATAACTATGAATAAGATACTTCTAAAAATATTATTCTCAATCATCTGTTTGTAGCTTTTTTGACTAATTCTAAGATGTACCCAACCAATAGCTTCTGTTTCAAAAGTAATTTTGAATGCAACATCTAAGTAGTTACTAGTTTGATGTAGTATTTTCATACTCTCTTTGTTTACACTATCAGATAAAACGCTATTTTTTAGGTAATCTACACTTCTTTTGTCGTTAACATATTTTCCAATATTGTTTTGTTGTGTATCTGCAACTATTTTCCCATCAAGATTTATTATTGACGCGAATATTAAATCATCATATATTTTAAAATTATTAATAACCTCTTCTAAACCAACATAATCACTGCTCATAACCCAGGTTTTACTACTAGCTGCTAACATTTTACACCTATTTTGAGCTGTCTTAATAGCTTGATCATTTAAAAAATTTGCTTCTCTTGTAACAGTATAATATGTAAATGTAACAATAATAAGTGCTAAAAGTACACCAGTACCGACAATTAACTGATAGCGAATGCTGTAGTTCCAAAAATTTAATATATGTTTCATCATTGGTTTTTCCTAATAGGGCGTACATCTTTTTCAAACTCTTTTAAAAACTCTTCAACTGGCTCGTAAGTGCTGTTGTTTGCGCTCTCAAAAGATGTTAGCTTCATCTGTTTTAAAATCTCTCTTCCCTCTTTATACTCATGCAGTGTAAACAATATTTTACTTACATCATCTACAACATTTTTTGCTATATTGCTCTTTACAACTAGCCCATTGTTTACAAGAGGTTTTGTTTGCCATTTTATCTCTACTTCTTTAGCAACTTGTGGTCTGAGTTTTATAAAAGCTTCCCACGGTGGAGGCCAAGTAGCTGCTGCTATGGACTTTTTTAAATAAACATTCATAATAGATGACTCTTGAGAACCAACATACTCATTGGTAATATCTCTATTAATATCTACCCCATGCTCATACAAAAACAGTTGTGGCATCATTGTTGCAGCTAATGCAGTAGGTGCAGGGTAGCTAACACTTTTACCTTTAATGTCATCTACAGAACTTATGTTGCTATCTTTTCTTACTAAAATAATTCCACGAAAGTTTTCATCATCAGCCATTTTTCCAAAAACTTTGTAACCATGGTTTAAAGAGACTATTGTTTGGTATGGATTTGGAAGTGAAAAGTCAAAATAACCATTAAAGAGTTTTTTATTGTAAGCACTGTAGTTACGAGAAGCCTCTAGTCTAAGTTTATACCCTTTTACATTTTTATTTATATAATTAACCAAGGGTTGATAGACCTCAAAAAGGCGCTTAGGATTGTGAAGGGGGTGTACACCAAAAATATAAACTTCTTGAGAAATCGGAGATTTATTAGAGTAGGTCAAGTTATATCTTGATTCACTTTTCTCTTCACATCCAACAAAAAATAGTATAAGTGCTGATAATAAAATATATTGTTTAAATAGAGTCATTTAATAATGTAGCATTATTTTTCTTAAACAATCTATTTCTGTAACCATTCAGCACGCAAAATGAGCAACATTCTATGCTTTTACATGGCATAGAACACACGAGAGCCCATTTTACTACGTTACCACTGTGGTTCTCTCAGCGAGAAGCTCAAATCACTAGTGATTTTGACTGTTAGGTACTAAATGGTCACTTATTTCTTAGCAATAATTAAAAATACTGGAAAACTTTTTGACTTTTCAACGCTATAAATTGTCTCTAAAAATGTGACTTCAAATCCAACTTTTTTAAAAATAGTTCTTAAACTCTCTTTGTCAAAACCAAAATGAAAGACTCCATCATTTGAGTGTTCATGAAACGAGCCATCTTCACTCTCTAAATCGTTAATGCACAAGTAGCCACCATCTTTTAAAGATTGGTACGCTTTTAAAATGAAATCTTCTGTATTTTCAATATGATGAAGTGTCATGCTAGATACAATTACATCAAACTCATTTTCACCTATGTGGTTATCACTAATATTGTGAAGCTTACATGTAATGTTATTAAACTCTAAATCTTTAGCTTTTTTGTTAAACTCATCTAACATACCTTGGGAGTTGTCCATCCCAACTACCTCTTTTACCTCATCACTTAAACCAAAACCCATTAGCCCTGTACCACAACCATAATCTAAAAGTTTTTGCTCTTTGTTTAGTGCTACATGTAGTTTAATTTTTTCTACTGCAGATGATGCAATATTTAATCTTTTTGAGTTGCTATCCCAAGTAGAAGCAACAATGTCAAATCTATTCATTAGTTTTATCCTTTTGTGCTAACGTAGTACTCCAAAGCTCATAACGTGCATGTTCTTGAAGTGCAATCTCATATAGTTCAGATACCTTTTCACGCACTACATCTTCTAGCATTGAGTGTTTTTGAAGAGTTACAACACCGTAGCAGTAATCTCCTTGCTCTTCAAACTCCTCTTTAATCTCAAATTTTCCACTACTTTTAAAACGCTCTTTTGATGCTGGTGTTTGAAATAGCATGTAGTGTTCAACTTCACGCTCAGCCGCAATATTGTCACTCTCTTTTATTAACTCTGCAATTATAGATGCACTTTTCATCTGTAGTAACTCTAGTTCAGATGGATAGAGTTTGTAAAAGTAGTGTTCAAACCTGTTATCTTTTGAAGTGCCAAGTTCAAAAACTACATTTTCATAATTTTTTAAAACATCAGCAACGACTGTTGAGAACTTTTTGCCACTGTAAGCATAAAAATAGAACTCACACCAACCATCTTCTAACTTCTGCCCAGCATAGAGAGCTTGTAGGTTTTTTGTTACACTATCTATTAGCTCACTATTTACACTACTACATGTAGAGCCACTATCTTTAACAAAAAGCCATAAAAGAGATTTTTTTTCACTATCTTCTAACTCATCAATTAAATCTAAATTTACCTCTACATCTATTAGCTCATCTACATCATTTAATTTTCTGTATTTTTCTA
>JAYEGD010000016.1:0-5934 GCA_034658915.1 Campylobacterota bacterium
TAAGTATGACACTTTTAAGTAGTGCTATATTTGGTAACGAATAAGGTATAGAGATAGGAGATAGTGGTTGGAAGACTCAAGGAGATATTCGTGTAGGTTGGCTGGCTTATGACTACAAAAATCCACCACCTGGAAATCCTTTAATTAACAGAGGTCATGTAAACTCATTTGGTATTTACAACACAGCAAAACTCTCAATAGTTACTCCAACATTTAGTGGTTTTAGTGCAAAAATAACAGGTGCTGGTGCAACAGATTATGGTATTAACGATAAGAGTTATGAAGATAGAACTTTTGTTTTTGATTCAAATAAAAAAGATCCATTCGCAATTTTACAAGAGGGTTATGTTAAGTATGAGAGCAAAGAGCATAAAGCTTTAATTGGTAGATATGAGTTTGACTCACCTATGATAAGTTCAGATGACTACTACATGTTAGCAAATAGTTTTGAAATTGGTTACTACACTAATAACTCATTTGATAACATAACATTTAATGTTGGGTACTTAAATAAAATGGCAGGTGTATGGGATAGTGGAGCTAATGGAACTGAGTTCGCTAGTATGAGTGATGCATCATATGTTGCAATGGAAGATAAAGCTAATGTTAAAAATGGTGGTGTTGCTTTTGTATCTGCCATGTATGATAAAGATGAGCATAAAGTTCAAGCATGGAACTACTACGCTACAGATTTGTACAACACTTTTTTTGTGCAGTATGATTTTGTAAGTGGAGTTAATGGCTTTAGGTATGATGTGGCTATTCAAGCTATTAATTTTAAAGAAGTTGGTAAGTTAGCAGCTAATAACTACACTAAAATCGACTACACTCTATTTGCAGGAAAGTTTGATGGCTATTTTGATTTTGGATTAAATTTTGCCACAGCAATTACAAAAATTACAGATGGTGAGGGGCAGGGTGCTACGCTTGGTGCTTGGGGTGGATACTCTTACTTCACAGGTGGTTTTAACTTCCACTTTTTTGAAGCAGGTTCACTTCAAAACGCGGCACTTTACAAAGCTCAAATTGGCTATGACTTAGAGAAAATTGGTCTTAAAAATAGTTGGATTGGTTATAGACACGTCTATTCGGCACTTGACTCATCATTTTCTAAAAATGCAAAAGGTGAAGCTCAAAATGCTATGAATACAGATGGTGTTAAATTTACATACTCTCACAGCTCAGGAGCAACTTTTTCAGCTCTTTATGAACAAAGAGTGCTAGAGCGTGAACCAGATGCTAATAGTTTGAGAATTATTGCAGGATTTAAGTTTTAAAAACATCTAACGTAAAAAAGCCTTTTAATTCTCGAAAACATAAGTTTTCGTAGCTTTAGGGGGTTGTAGGGACAAAATTGTCCCTGCCACTAAAACGGACGAGTTCGTTTTAGTGTTTATTATTAATCTAGTTTGTAGTCTTGGATAAGGTTGAAGTTTAAGTATTTGTATATCTCATCTTCTTTACCAGCAATTTTTGCAGGAACAATATCCATATACTCAGCTACTGTTGGTAAACGACCTAATTTTGAACATACTGCTGCTAACTCTGCAGAACCTAAATATACTTGAGCACCAGTACCTAAACGGTTGTCAAAGTTACGAGTTGATGTTGAAAATACAATTGCGCCATCAGCAACACGTGCTTGATTACCCATACATAGTGAACATCCTGGAACTTCAGTTCTAGCACCAGCTGCACCATAAATAGAGTAGTAACCCTCTTCAGTTAGTTGTTTCTCATCCATTCTAGTTGGAGGACAAACCCATAGGCGACCTTTAACAGCGCCATCACCACGTAGAACTTCACCAAGCGCTCTGTAGTGACCAATATTTGTCATACATGAACCAACGAAAACTTCATCTATATTTGATGGTCTATCACTTGCTAAGATTTCAGTAAGTGTTGCAACATCATCTGGATCATTAGGACAAGCTAAAATAGGCTCTGTAATTTTGTTTAAATCAATCTCAATTACAGCTGCATACTCTGCGTCTTTATCTGCTTCCATTAGCACAGGGTTTGCTAACCACTCATTCATTTTATCTACACGACGTTGTAGTGTACGTTTATCTTCATAGCCAGAAGCAATCATCTGCTCTAAAAGTGTTACGTTAGATTTAATGTACTCAATTACAGGCTCTTTGTCTAGTTTAACTGTACATGCTGCTGCACTTCTTTCAGCTGATGCATCACTTAATTCAAATGCTTGTTCTGCTTTAAGAGTTGGAAGACCCTCAATCTCTAAAATACGACCAGCAAAAATATTTACTTTACCTTTTTTAGGAACTGTTAAGTGACCCTCTTTAATTGCTTGATGAGGAATTGCATTAACTAAGTCACGTAGTGTGATACCTGGTTGTAACTCTCCACTAAAACGTACAAGTACAGACTCTGGCATACTTAAAGGCATAGAACCAGTAACACCAGCAAATGCAACAATACCACTACCACCTGGAAAAGAGATACCTATTGGGAAACGAGTATGACTATCTGCACCTGTTCCAACTGTGTCTGGTAAAACCATTCTGTTTAACCATGAGTGAATAACACCATCACCTGGACGCAGTGCTACACCTGAACGGTTAGAGATAAAGTCTGGTAGTGAGTGGTGCATAACAACATCTGATGGCTTAGGATAAGCTGCTGTATGACAAAAAGATTGCATTACTAAATCTGCATTGAAACCTAGTGCTGCTAGCTCTTTAATCTCATCACGAGTCATTGGACCTGTTGTATCTTGTGAACCAACTGTTGAAGTCTCTGGCTCTACATACATACCTGGTTTAACACCATCCATACCACAAGCTTTACCAACCATTTTTTGTGCTAGTGTGAAGCCTTTACCGTTGTCTGCTGGTTGTTCTGGACGTAAGAAAATATCATCAACACCCATACCTAATAAATCACGAGATTTTTTAGTTAAACCACGACCAATAATAAGTGGAATTCTACCACCAGCTCTTACTTCATCAGTAATTGTGTTTGGTTTTAAATTGAAAGTTGAAATACATTTACCATCTTTATGAGCCTCACCTTTGTAAGGGTAGATAGTAACTACATCTCCTGTCTCCATATCATCAACATTAAGCTCTAATGGTAATGCACCAGAGTCTTCACTAGTAGCAAAGAAAATAGGAGCAATAATTCCACCTAAAACATAACCACCAGTACGCTTGTTTGGAACACCTGGAATATCTTCACCCATGTGCCATTGAACAGAGTTTACACCAGATTTTCTACTAGAACCAGTTCCAACAACATCACCAACATAAGCAACAGGGTGACCTTTTTTCTTAAGTTCATCAATTGTACCCATTGGATTGTCCATTTTTGCAACTAGCATTGAGTTTGCATGTAATGGAATGTCTGAACGAGTGAAAGCTTCAGAAGCAGGAGATAAATCATCTGTATTTGTTTCGCCTGGAACTTTGAAAACAGTAATTGTAATCTCTTCAGCTAGCGCTGGTTTATTTGTAAACCACTCAGCATTTGCCCATGAAGTCATAACTTCAGTTGCAGCTGCGTTTCCAGCTTTATGGAGGTCTGCTACATCATTAAATGCATCATATACAAGAAGTGTTTTTTTCAAAGCAGCTTTTGCAGACTCAACAACTGCACTATTTTTTGAACTTAAGCAATCAACTAAAGGCTTAACATTGTAACCACCTAGCATCATACCTAAAGTATCAGCCGCAGACTCTGGAGCGATAGATTTAACTGAAACATTCTCTAATGCAACATCATTTAAAAAAGCAGCTTTAACATAAGCAGCATCATCAACACCTGGAGCAACACGATTTGTTAACAAATCAACAAGATAAGCAGACTCACTATCTTCTGCTTTAATTAGTTCAATAACTTGAGCTGTTTGTTCAGCTGAAAGTGGAAGCGGTGGAACGCCTAACTCTTCGCGCTCAGCAATGTGAGCTTTGTAATCTTCAATAAAAGCCATATATGGACTCCAATACGATAAATTTTGGAAATTATAACAAATATAAGTGCAGTTAATTAGTTGTTGTTACAATACTACACATTGAAATAGTCATAGTGTGAATTAATGTAACATAATGTTACGCATCTACCTTTTTTCTAAATAGGTGGTAGTTTTCACTCTCTAGCATCTCTTCAATATACTCAACAGCACACTTTGTGCAGTTTGTCCAAATTCCAGATGGTAATCTGAACTCTAAACGTTTTTTCTCACGCAGTTTAATGATTTTTTTAGGTGACAATACTTTTGTAACAGGTGCAAAATCTACATCTGTTAAATCTATATCATTTTTGTAAAATATTGTCTGTTTTTTAAAATTTCCCCAGCCTGGAACGCCATCTTCATCATAAGGCACTTCAAAACCATTTTTAAATGAGACCATCATTTTGTAGTAGCCATCATCAAAAACTTGTGACACTTTACCAGCACCAAACACTAAACCATAAAGTTTATCTTTAACTTTTACATCATCAAAATATGCCATTTTATACCTTTTTGTTAAATTATGATGTTACGAATTATCTCTCGAAAACATAGTTTTTGTAGCTTTAGGGGGTTGTAGGGACAGTTGTCCCTGCCACTAAAACGGACGTGTTCGTTTTAGTGCATAACATCAGTTAAACTACATTTTTGCAATAATATTTTCAAACTCTTCTGTTATTTTTTGCTTATTAATAATATTTTCACACTCAATAATATGAATATATAGTGTGTCATCTACTACATCTAATGTTAATGTTCCAGGTGTTAATGTAATTGAGTTTGCTAAAAGTAGTTTTTTCCAATCACTCGTTAACTCTGTCTTAACTGCAACAATAGCAGGTGATAGCTTCATGTCTTTACTAAAAACTCTCTTTGCAATAGATATATTTGAAGTGATTAAATTTTTAATTAAAATAAGAAAATAGACAGATAACCACAGTGGATTAATTGGTTCAAACTTCTCTTGCTTAAAAATTTTAGTATATGTTAGAGCTACTAAAGAACTAATAACAGCTCCAACTAAAATATTCTCTACATGTAAAGATGCACTCAAAACTAGCCACAATACAAAAAGTAAAATAGTCCAATAAAAAATTCTCATAAAAGTCCTTAATTACTTATTTTTAGGCATATACAAAAAGTCACTTGCATATTTTGTGACACCTACATACTCTTCATCTAGTTTTAAAGAATCAGGTGGGCAGACATCTGTACACAATGAACACCAGCAACATCTTCCATAATCAATTCTTGGAATACATTGTGAAGCATTTTTTACGTTGTAATCTTTTTTTGCTTTAATCATATCTATTGCATCATTCATACATACATCTTGACAATTTGCACAACCAATGCAGTCTGCTAACACATTTGTGTGAAAACCTCTATAGCCACTCGCAGTAGCTTTTTTAACTGCAGGGTAAGCAATTGTGTTGGGTTTTTGAAAAAATGCACCCAATATTCCTAATGGCGATAGTGTCCCACTAAAATCAATACTCCATTTCATAACTTACCTCTCAATCTCTGGTGGACAAATTCCTAGTGAGTTCATAATGAGTGCAACATCACTCAACTCTGCACCCACTAACAAATCTTCTAAAAGTGTGTAGGCATGAACAAGTGATGGACCTCTAACTTGCATTCGTCTAATGTTCTCGCTACCATCTCCTGCCATGTAGTAAGCAAATTCACCCCTTGCACTCTCCACTTTTACCCAAACATCATCTTTAGGGAGTTTGAATTTTCTATGCGTTGGTAGTTTTGTCATCACTTCACCATCAGGCATTTTGTCTATTACTTGTTCTAAAATATGAATACTTTGATCCATCTCTGCGCGTCTGACTAGCGCTCTTGCATAGACATCGCCACTTTGTTGTGTTGGTACTTCAAACTCTAACTCATCATAGACAAAATATGGTGCATCTTTTCTTACATCTGCTTTAATTCCACAACCTCTTAGA
>JAYEGD010000017.1:0-5918 GCA_034658915.1 Campylobacterota bacterium
ACCACAACTGCATTTGCTATTTTTATGTCGCTTACACTGATGTTTCCAAAATATTGGTGGATATTTTTGAGCTACGCAGTTACTATGGCACTTGCAAGAGTAGGATTTTATGCACACTATCCCAGTGATACAATTGCTGGAGCTGCTATTGGTATGAGTGTTACACTGTTACTCTATCGCTATTGGAAATCAAAACTCTCAATATAAAATTTTACTTCATTTTTTAGAGTATCACTAATTGAATACTCTAAATCCAAAAGTGTTGTCTTTAGGTTAAACTCCTCTATTTTTACTAAATCTTTGTAAGTGACTAGAAGTGATGAGGCATTAACATTTTGCATAAACTCCTCAAGCTCTCTTTTGTTGAAGTAGTAGTGATCAGTTGCAATTAACTCTCCTACAATATTTGGTAAAAAAGGTTTTAATCTATATGGTTTTGCAATTGCCGTTGCTAATGCCATGCGTGATGTTTTATCTATTAGCTTTGTGCTTTTTGTAAAATCTACACCATCTGCTACTACTCTAACTCTTTTACCACTCCATAACCTCTCTCTAAATGGTCCTGCTGGTAAGCAGTTCTTGTTTTCTGACTTTACATCTATTAAAATATCTAGTTTTTTAATGAAATGTTTACTATAGCCATCATCCAAAAAAACAACTTTGCATCCTAGCTCTTTAGCTTTATGTATCGCTTTTACTCTATCTTCACTTACAATTACTACAGAATTTGGAAGTTTTTTAGCATATATCATCGCTTCATCACCACTTACATGTACATCACATAAAATAGACTCTCCATCACTTACTACATGTAGTCCTTGGCTTTGTCTTCCATAGCCACGTAGAATAATTGCACTTTGAGAAAATGGTGAAGCTAGAGCTATTGTGAGTGGTGTTTTACCACTTCCACCAACACTTAAATTTCCAACACTAATAATTGGGATGTTAAAATTTTGCTCTTTTGAAAAGTTATATTTTATATAAACAATTAAGCAATATATATAACTAAATGGTAGAAGTAAAAAAGATAAAGTTTTATGATAGATATTGGGTTTGTAGAAGAGATCTTCTACAAATATGCTAATTGCGTGCATTAGACTCTTGTTTTTGTAATTTCTAAAATTGTATCACAAACAAATTTTACCTCTTTGTCACTCATGGCGCTGTAAATAGGAATAGATAGTATCTGCCCATAATTTTTGAGTGCAACAGGAAAGTCATTAATTCTAAAATTGTATTTGTTTTTATAGTATGTTAATAGATGCATTGGTTTGTAGTGAAGTCCTGTATGAATTCCATTTTCTAAAAGTTCACGAGCAAAAGAGTCTCTGTTTTTATTTACTTTAATAATAAACAAAGAGAAGCTATTGTTCTTTACATGTGGAGGTAGCGTAATGTGTTGAGCATCTTTTAATTTCTCTAAATATATTTTTGCAATCTCTTGTTGTCTTAAAACTGCTCTATCTTGTTTTTCTAGTTGAGCTAAAATAATTCCTGCATCAATTTCACTCATTAGGTACTCTTGTCCTAGATCTACAACATTATATACATAGCCTAAATCACTGTTTTCATAAGTCATGGCATGGTTTCTAAGAAGAGATGCACGCTCTATTAACTCTTCATCATTACTAACAATCATTCCACCATTATAAATACACTCTTTTAGATGAGGAGTGAAGTTAAAACATGTAATATCAGCCTCTAATGAACCTATTTTTTTGCCATTATAGGTTGCACCAAACGCTTCATGAGCCTCTTCAACAATTTTTACATTATAGATTTTAGCAATGTTATATAATCTCTCTAAATCTACACTCTGTCCACCTACATGAGAGACAATGACAGCTTTTAATTTACGCGATTTATTGTCACTTAGATAATCTTCTAAATGATTTAAGTTTATGTTGTAGCTATCTTCTTCTACATCTATGAAGATTGGTTCAGCGTCAAAATGGCGAACTACTTCTGCAATAGATGGATGTGAATTAACAGAACATAAGATTTTATCTCCACGTTTTAAGTTAATTGCCAACATAGCTAAGTGAAGAGCAGCTGTTCCACTTGAACATGCAACTGCTTTACTTACGCCAATATATTTTGCAAACTCTTTTTCAAGTTTTTTTACATTGTCTCTTTTTTTACTCTCCATAATATTTGCTACTATGCTTTTCTCTTTTTCACCGATGTCTGCTCTAAAAAATGGTACTTTCATTCTAATATCCTTTTATCTATTTATTTTTATAGTGTTATGTCTCTTGGGTAGTTAAAGTCGTGATTAATTGTTCTTGATGTTAATTTTGCAATAATTGGCATTTTTCTCTTAAATTGGTTTTGATAAATCTTTTTAATAATCATCTCTACCAACTCATTTTCAAATCCCTGATTTAGTAACTCTTCTTTATTGGAGCGATCCTCAACATAGCTTTTTAAAACTGCATCTAGTTGAGCATAGGTGTAACCTAAATCCTCTTCATCACTTTGACCCTCAAACAAGTCAGCAGATGGGGCTTTATTGATTATTGAGCTAACAACACCTAAATGTTCAGCTAACTCATAAACTTCACTTTTGTATAAATCACCAATAGGGTTCAATGCAGAAGCTAAATCACCATATATTGTACCATAACCTAACATTAATTCACTTTTATTACTAGTTCCTAAAACAAGTGCATTTGTTGCTGCTGACGCATCAAAAAGTATATTCATTCTCAGTCTTGAAGAGAAATTTCCAACTCTTAAATTAGACAACTCTACGTCTGCATTTTCACTCTCATAAGCTTTTAGCATTGGTGTAATAGGTTTTGTAATAGCTCTTAAATTAAATTTTTTAACTAACTCATCTGCATCATCAAGTGAGCCTTGAGAAGAGTATTGTGATGGCATCTTAATACACAATAAATTATCGCCAAACGCCATCTTTGCAAGAACTGCAACTACTGCAGAATCAAGTCCACCACTTAGACCTAAAACAGCACTGTCTAATCCAGTTTTATGGACTTCATTTTGTAGAAATTTGACTAAAAATTTAGAGATTTGAGAGTATTTACTCATTAAAAGACCTTGAATTTTTCGTGATTATAACAAATTTTATACTACACACTGTATAATTCTTGCATATTTAATAGAGGAAATAGTTTATGAAACTTTGTGTAGCACTTGACTTACCAACAATGAGAGATAATTTAGAGTTAGTAGAGAAAATAAAAGAGTATGATGTTTGGTTAAAAGTTGGATTACGCACATATATTAGAGATGGTAAAGAGTTTTTAATAGAGCTAAAAAAGATTAATGAGAATTTTAAAATATTTTTGGATTTAAAACTTTATGACATTCCAAATACAATGGCTGACGCTGTAGAGTCAATTATGGGATTGGGTGTAGATATGTTCAATATTCATGCAAGTGCAGGTGAAAAAGCTATGAGAATGGTAATGGATAGAGTCTCTACATGTAAAGAGCGACCATTAGTTTTTGCAGTGACTGCACTTACATCTTTTAGTGATGAAGATTTTCAAAAAGTATATTCTAAATCTATCTCTACATGTGCAGATGATTTTGCAATTAGTGCTTATAAGTGTGGCTTAGATGGTGTAGTTTGTAGTGCATTTGAAAGCTCTTCAATTAAAGGTGTAACGGATGAGAAATTTATGACATTAACACCTGGTATTCGTCCATTTGGAGAGGATGCACAAGATCAGCAAAGAGTAGCAGATATTGCAAAAGCAAAAGATGAGAGAGTCGATTTTATTGTAGTTGGTCGCCCAATTTATAAGTCACAAAATCCAGCTCAAGTTGTAGAAAAAATTTTAAAGAGTTTGCATTAACCATAATGGGCTACATAAAACTCAATAAAGAGGCTTTTTTTGATAATCTTGACTATTTTAGTTCACTATGCACAAAAGATAAACTCTGTATCGCTTTAAAAGATAACGCCTATGGGCATGGAATTTACGAAGTTGCTTCAATGTGTAGTGAATATGGCATAAAACATGTTTTTGTTAGAGACCTCAATGAAGCTGAAATTGTTAAAGAGTTTGAGTTTGAGTCTCTTTTGGTTCTCTATGAAATTCCAAAAGTTAGAGATGATAGTTTAATAGTTGCAATAAACTCATTAGAGGATTTACATGTAATTCCAAATGGCTCTAAAATTGAGTTGAAAATTGATACAGGAATGAATAGAAACGGGATTGTAGTTGATGAGGTCGATGACGCAACCAATTTGATAGTTAAAAAAGAGTTGGTTTTAAATGGCATATTCACTCATTTTTGTTGTGCTGATGAAGATAACAGCATAACTAAAGAGCAAGAGGAGCTATTTTTAACTACTATTGCTAAAGTTAAAAGTAGAGTTAGTTCTACATGTAGAGTACATTGTGCAAACACTCATGGTGTTTTTAAAGTAGATATGAGTAGATATGATTTAGCAAGAGTTGGAATAGGTGCATATGGATACATCTATTTTGAAAATATTAAAAATTTAAAACCAGTTTTAAGTCTGCATGCAAATAAAATAACTACAAAAAATGTGACAAAAGGTGAACATATTGGTTATGGAAGTAGCTCATTTATAGCCTCTAATAATATGATAATATCTAACTATGATGTTGGTTATGGAGATGGCTTTATTCGTTTAGATGAAAATAAGTGTGCAACTATTGCTGATGGTAGAGCCATTTTAGGAAGAGTCTCTATGGATAGTCTGTTTGTTGAGGGTAGCGATGAAGAGATTTGCATATTTAACGATGTAAAGAGACTCTCAATAGTTCACTCAACAATAACATATGAGATACTTACAATTTTAAACTCTAATATTAAGAGGTTTATTGTTGCACATTGATGCGAAAATAGATACATAGATAAAAAATTTGTGAAAAAATGTAACACTATTTACAATTAAAGTTAGAAAATAGAGTTAAATTTGTTGTAGAGTATTTAACTGTTATCTTTTTTAATGTTTTTTATTAGTATAATCATAAATATCTATAAAAGAACTCCATAATTTGACGATTATAAAAGTATTATTTTAAAGCAACTAACTAATATACATCAATAATAAAAAAGGTTTTTCATGAAAAAAGTTTTACTACTATTAATATTTACATCCTTGCTCAGTGCGATGTCAACTGATTATCAGCCTATTAAGGGCTGTAAAAGCGATAAAGATCAAGATGGTGTAATGGATGTTAATGACAAATGCCCAAACACACCACTAGAGATGAGAGTCGATGCTATTGGATGTAGTAACCTAGATAAAACATTGGATGATGATGGTGATGGTGTACCTAATATGTCTGACAAATGTTTAACAACCAAAGAGGGTCTTAATGTTGATGAGAGTGGTTGTTGTACAGATTGCGATAGTGATGGGGTGCTAGATGCTAAAGATAAATGTCCAAATACGCCAGAAAATTTCCCAGTTGATAAAGATGGTTGTGAATATAGTGTAGATTTAAAAATAAACTTTGAAGTAGCATCTTCACAAATTAAACAAGAGTCTTCTCCTGATGTTGAAAAATTTGCTGAGTATATGATTCAGTATCCAAACTATAGTGTTGAGATTATTGGTCATACATCATCTACTGGTGAACTTGAAGACAATATGATACTTTCGAATAATCGTGCTGAGGCTGTTAGAGATGTGCTTGTTAATAGTGGGATTGAAAGTTCAAGAATGAAAACGAGTGGTGTAGGTCCAAATTCACCTATTGGAGATAACGACACAGAAGAGGGAAGAGCAGAAAATAGACGTATTGAAGTAGAAGTTAATAGGAATATTGAAGCAAAAAAGAGTCCTGTAAGTGAAGATGACTCATTTTATATGATGGAAGAGTAGAGGTGTAACAGATGAAAAATAGTAATAAATTTGGTACAAAAATTGTACTTTCACTTGTTCTAAGCAGTTTAATTCAAGCAGAGAC
>JAYEGD010000018.1:0-5837 GCA_034658915.1 Campylobacterota bacterium
TCTTTTTACCAGCTTTTTCATCTGCATAAACGCTAGAATAGAGTTCAACTTTTGCAATGAAATCACTAACACTGTGGTAACTGTAATGCTCTAACTCTCCACTTAAAGTTTTCTCTTTAAAATTGTCAGTAATTATGTTTTCATGTAGAAGTTTATCGTTATATTTTGTTTTTTCTATATGGTAAACTCTAGGGATGACTTGTCCGCCCCAACCAGAGTATTTGATTTTGTACTCTTTATAAAAATTTGTTCTGTAAATTCCATAAACAACGTCAGGATCAAGTTTTATATTTTTCAATGTTTTTAAAAGTTCACTTGATACCACTTCATCACTATCAATAGAAAAAATCCACTTATGTTTTGCGTAAGAGGCTGCTACATTTTTAGTTGGACCAAAACCTATGAACTCTCCATCAATAAAATTAACATTTTTGTACGACAGAGCAATTTTTTTTGTATCATCAGTTGAGTTTGTGTCATACAAAACTACATCATCAAACTCACTTAAACTATCCAGAACTTTTTTAACTGTTTTTTGTCCATTTTTAATAATCATTACGCAAGATATATTCATTTAAACTCTTTAAAATAACTTATGGGCACCTCTAAAAACCCTTATGCCCTCAGAGCATAAAGAAGAGGTGATATTGTACAAAATCTTTTTTGAGCCATAGCCTTAGCTACGGCGACAAAAAGTATTGTGCAAGATTGCCCCTTCTTTATGCTCCCTATGGGCATTATAGCAGATACGCTATTGCTTCGTTAAAACTACTTGAAGCTACTAGTAGCTCCTGCATAGTTTTGCCTCACACTAGCATATCTGCTATAATGCTGAGGGCATAAAGGTTTTTAGAGGTGCCCATATGTAATATTATACTATTCGTAAACATAGCTAGAGGTAAAAATGTCAAAAATCAATGCTAAATTCGCATACTTAAAAGATAAATTTGAAGATGTTGAAAACTATTTTAATAAGAGTGATGCAACAGTTCACAAGGCTCGAAATGAGTTAAAGTGTGCTAATATTGAGGGCATTGATGTTGTTATTAAGTCTTTCAAAGTTCCTCACTTTTTTAATAGGATAATTTATACATATTTTAGAAAGTCTAAAGCTTATAAATCTTTTCACAATGCTGTTAAACTGAGGCAAGTAGGTGTAAACACACCAGAACCAATTGCATTTTTGGAGTTTAAAAAACCAACACTGCTAGAAAAAAGTTATTTTATTAGTAGAGAGTTTAAGTATGACTTTACCATTAGAGAAGCACTGTTGCATCAAATTGATGACTATAAAGAGGTCTTACGTGAGTTTGCAAAATTTACTTACTACATTCATGAACAAAATATTTGGCATAAAGATTACTCCCCTGGAAACATCTTAATTAAACGTCATGAAGATGGAGGGTATGAGTTTAGTTTAGTAGATATTAACAGAATGGAGTTCGTTAAAATTGCACAATATGATGGATTAGAAAATTTTAATAAACTATGGGCAGATGAAGATGATATGAGAATAATGGCAAAAGAGTACGCTTTGTTAGCAAATTTAGATGAAAAAAAAGCAATAGAAATCGCCATTAAACACGATAGAGCAAACAAAAGAGTTAAGAATTTTAAAAAATGGTTAAAAGTTAAATTAAAAAATCACTAGTGATTTGAGCTGTCTGCTGAAGACGACATAGCGTCAGCGTAGTAAAATGGGCTTCTGCTCATTTTGCGTAATAAATAGTGATAATAAAATTTTAAAAAATGGTTAAAAGCCAAACTTAGGAGCAAAAAATGATTAAAGAAAATTATGAAAAATATATATTACCAACTTATGCGTGGCAAAAATTAAATTTTGTGTCTGGTGTTAATGCAACTTTAACAGATGATAAAAACAGTAAATACATTGACTTTACATCTGGAATTGGTGTTGTAAGTGTAGGACATGGAAATATTACTTTAAGTGATGCGATTCATAAGCAGGCACAAAGTATAATCCATATTTCTAACTTGTACCAAATTGAGCCTCAAGGTGTAGCAGCTCAAAAAATTGTAGAGCTTAGTGGTTACGATATGAAGTGCTTTTTTGGAAATAGTGGTGCAGAGGCTAATGAGGGTGCTATAAAAATTGCTAGAAAATATGGTGAAGTTGATGGTGAGGCTAAAAAGTACAAAATTATTACTTTGAAAAACTCTTTTCATGGTCGTACAATTACAACAGTAAAAGCTACAGGTCAAGAGTCTATGCATAACTATTTTGGACCATTTCCAGATGGTTTTGTATATGCAGAAGATATTGAGCAAATTGAATCTTTAGTGGATGAGCATACTGTTGCAGTAATGCTTGAGCTAGTTCAAGGTGAGGGTGGGGTAGAACCATTAGACAAAGAGAAAGTGCATAAACTAAGTATGTATTTAAAAAGTAGAGATATTTTACTAATTGTAGATGAAGTTCAAACTGGTGTTTATAGAACTGGAGAGTTTCTAGCTTCTAATTTGTATGAAATAGAACCAGACATTATTACTCTTGCAAAAGGTTTAGGTGGTGGTGTTCCAATTGGAGTTGTTATGACAAGCCTTAAAGATGTATTTAGTGCAGGTGATCATGGCTCTACATTTGGTGGAAATTACATCTCTACAACGGCTGCAAGTAGTGTAATGCAAATTTTAAGCGATGAAAAAGATAGTGGAACTTTAGATGAGAGAATAATCTACTTCTCATCTGCATTAGAGAAGCTATATCAAGCGCATAAAGATATTTTTACAAAAAGTGTCGGTTTTGGATTAATGCGAGGTTTAAGAGTTAAAGATTCTCAAACTCTTGCAAATATCATAGCAGAAGCTACAGAAAATGGGCTTTTAGTTTTAAAAGCTGGTCGAGATACTCTTAGGTTTCTTCCACCATTAACAATTACAAAGGATGAGATAGATGAGGGTTTTAGCACTCTTGAGCGTAGCATTAACTCTTTATAGTTCAGAGCCAAGCAAAGTAAAGCTTGATGCTTATATATCACAACTAAAACAAGAACAATTTAAATTAGATTATGAGCGAATTGATAATGAGAGTTCACTTCTACGTGACTCTTGGATTATGCCAATCAATATAAATTACACTTTAGATAAAAGTAATCCATTTCAAAAGTTACAAACCTCTCAAAGAGCAGCTATTGTTATGGATCAGCCAATTTTTAGAAGTGGTGGAATATTTTATGGAATTAAGTTTGCACAAGCTAGTAGAGAGTTCTCTAATTTAAGTGTAGAGCAACTAGAGAGACAGGTAATTAAACAAGCTGTTGAGTTATTAATGTTACTTAAAAAGAGTAATTTACAACTCAAACAGCAACGTGTAAGATTGGCTAATGCTGAAATTAATCTAATTCAAAAAAAAGAGTCATATTTAAACGGACAACTTGATTCTGGTTTTTTAACAGATGCGGTAATTCAAAAAAATGTTGTTGCAAAAGCTCTTTTTGATATAGAGCGTAATACGCAAAGCTATCTATCTCAATTTAAAGCAATTAGCGATATGAATCCACAAAATGCAACTGTTCCACATCTAAAAATTATTAGTGAAGATGAGTTTTTAAATAATAATATTGATTTAAACAAAATTAAGAGTCAAAGCAAGCGTGATGATTACAATAAAAACATAACAATAGCAAAATATTTGCCATCACTTAATGTAGTCGGTGGTTACAACTGGAGTGGGACTGAGGGAGTACATGTATTCAATGGAACAAGAGCAATTGATGATAGTGAAGATAAGTACTACAATTTTGGGATAAAAGCGACACTACCGCTGAACATAAACTCATATAATGACATACAAGTCGCAAGGATTGAGTATTTGAAATCTGTAGTTATTCAAGAAGATACAGCGCGCGAGCAAAAAGCACTCTTTGAGCGTATTATGCAAAGTTTAGAAAATTATGATAAAAAAATAGTATTGGCAAAAGAGAACATTGAACTCTATTCAACGCTCTATAGTGACACACAAATTTTGTACAAAGCAGGTTATAAAACCTCTTATGATGTTGATTCGTTAAAAAACTCATTAGAGATAGAGAACTATGAAATGAGCATAATAGAGCTTGATAAACAGATGGCTCTTTTAACTCTATATGAAAAATTAAGTAGCTTGTAATGAAGTTTAGTGAGTACATGTATGAGTGGCTGTATGGTAAAGATGGGTACTACTCAAAGTACAGACAAATAGGTAAGGGTGGTGACTTCTACACCGCAGTGAGTACATCAAAGTTTTTTGGTGGAACTATTGCAAAACATATTATTAAATGCATTGATGATGGTTTTTTACAAAAAGATAGTATGGTGTGTGAGATAGGTGCGCATCACGGATATTTACTAAGTGATATTATAGAGTTTATTCACACACTAAGACCAGGGTTAATATCTACTTTACGTTTTGCAATTGTAGAGAGATTTGATGATATGCAAAATTCTCAAAGAGACTATTTTAAAGAGTGTTTTGGAGATGTCATTAAACTAGAACATTTTAAGAGTCTAAATGAACTACATGTAAAGAGTGCTTTTTTTGTTGCAAATGAGATTTTTGATGCATTTGAGTGTGAGCTAATTTATAAAGGTAAAACGGCAACTGTAAAAAATCATAAAATAGTCTTTGAGAAAGAGAGTGATGCTTTACATGTAATAGCTTCAAAGCAAAGCAGAGACCGTGGCGAAATTGCAATTGGTTATGAGAGTTTTGCAAAAGAGATGAAAAATAGTGCTGAAATTTTTGAGTTTATGAGTTTTGACTATGGCGAAAAAGAGGCACGAAGTGACTTCTCCATTAGAGTATATAAAGAGCATGAAGTAACACCACTTTTTGATGAGGGATTAGATTTAAGCAAATATTTTCAAAATTCAGATATTACTTATGATGTTGTATTCAATCAAGTAAAAGAGGATTTTGAGAGAGCAGGTATATTACATGTAGAGACAGTAGCACAAATGAGCGCACTTGTAGAGATGGGTTTGTTAGACCTGCTAGAGATGTTAAAAAAGAACACAACAGATGAAATTTATGACCAAGAGCTACAAAAAGCAAAAATGTTAATTATGCCTGACTTTATGGGCGAGAGATTTAAGATGATAAGGTTTAGAAATTAGTTCTAGATTAATACATCTCTATATTTGATACTTTTGGATTTTTTCCAATCGTGTATTGAAATGAGAAAGTGCTACTGTTTATTTTAGCAGTTAAATTAATTGAGCTAGATTTTATACCTATTCCTTGACCCATAACTGGTTTTGATAGTTTTTTACGGTAAAAATCATCAAATGGTAGGTCTGACATCTTCTCATATGGTTCATCAATAGCGTAGAGAGTTGCTCTACTATTTTCATCGGCATCGTAAAAAATAAAGTCAACTACATCTTTACTTGCAAAGTTGAGATCAATAAATGTTGTGTTAAATGTAAACATAGAGTTGAAATCAATACTATAAATTGCTGCATCACTTGTACTTAAAAAGTAGTAGTTTATTATCTCATCTAAATGTGCTCTATTTACAATTGCACCATTTTTAAAAGTTGAATTATACAAAATAATTTCACTCTCATCACTAAATTGTCCTACGTCATCTTTGTCTATTGTATCTTGTATAAGTGCCATAAAAAAAGCTGGATCTTTAAGTCTGTATCTGTTTAAATATTCTGAAAAAATATCGTAAATTATAGGCTGCTTGATAGCTGCTTTAAATAGTGTATTAATATTTATTCCATACTGAGTTGATTGTAGTTTAATGTCAATAACTTCACTCTCTAAAGCTATGCTAATAGGCATTTTAGAGCCATAAAAAACCATCTCCTCGTCTAGTTTTAGCTTTTTC
>JAYEGD010000019.1:0-5782 GCA_034658915.1 Campylobacterota bacterium
GGTAAACTTAGTAATGTAGAGGTTATATCAGATTCAGCAGTGAGCGCTGGTGGAGTTGTTGCAATTTCAGATGCAGGAAACATTGATTCAGACTTGATGAAACGCTATGAACGAGTTAAAGAGATGGCGCTAAAAAAATAGTCAAATGGTTAAGTGCCTGACCATCAAATAATAAATGAGAGAATATGAATATAGAAAATCACACACTTAATGAACTAGAAGAGCTATGCAAAGAGATACGCGATAAGATACTACATGTAGTAAGTACAAATGGTGGACACTTAAGCTCATCACTAGGGGCAACAGAGTTAATAGTTGCAATGCATAAAGTTTTTGACTCTACTAAAGACCCATTTATTTTTGATGTTTCCCATCAATGTTACCCACACAAGCTCTTAACTAATAGATGGGATGAGTTTGATACTTTAAGAGAGTTTAATGGCACTTGTGGCTATACAAAACCAAGTGAGAGTGAGCATGATTACTTTGTAGCTGGACATAGTTCAACATCTATATCTTTAGGTGTAGGAGCCGCAAAAGCGATTGAGTTAAAAAATGAGCAAGACAGAAGAGTTCCTGTTGTTATGATAGGAGATGGCTCAATGACAGCTGGAATGGTCTATGAAGCTCTAAATGAACTCGGCGATAGAAAGTATCCACTAATTATTATTTTGAATGACAATGAGATGAGTATTTCATCTCCAATTGGTGCAATTAGTAGAATGTTAAGCTCAGCTATGGCATCTCCATTTTATCAAAAATTCAAATCTACAACTCAAAAATTCGTAGATAATTTTGGAGAGGGCGCTAACTATATGGCGAAAAAATTTGAGGAGTCTTTTAAACTTATCACTCCTGGAATTATGTTTGAAGAGATGGGAATAGAGTACATTGGTCCAATTGATGGACACAATTTAAAGTCTATAATTGAGACTTTAGAGATAGCTAAAGCCCTAAAGAAACCAGTTATTATTCATGCTCAAACTACAAAAGGTAAAGGTTATGAAATTGCAGAGGGCAAACATGAACAGTGGCATGGGGTTGGACCATTTGATTTAGATAGTGGAAAAGTATCTAAAAAAAGCTCTAAAAAAAGCTCTACACAGATATTTTCTGAGATACTTCTAAAAGAGTGTGAAACGAATGAGAAAATAGTAGGTGTTACAGCTGCCATGCCAAGTGGAACAGGGTTAAGTGATTTAATTCAAAAATATCCTAATAGATTTTGGGATGTTGCAATTGCAGAACAGCACGCCGTAACCTCAATGGCAGCACTAGCTAAAGAGGGTTTTAAACCATTTTGTACAATCTACTCTACATTCTTACAACGTGGATTTGACCAAGTAGTTCATGATGTATGCTTAATGGATTTAGGTGTAGTTTTTGCACTAGATCGCGCAGGAGTAGTAGGAGAAGATGGAGAGACTCACCAAGGTGTATTTGACATCAGCTTTTTAAGATCAATTCCAAATATGCACATTGCAGCACCTTGTGATGAAGAGAGCTTTAAAAGTTTAATAAAATTTGCAATAGAGTTTAGCAGACCTCTTGCAATAAGATATCCAAGAGGTAGTTTCACTTATGATAGAAACAGTAACACTACATGTAGTGAGTTTACACTAGGAAAATCTCAACTACTTCAAACATCTAATAAAAACAGACTCTTTATTGGTTATGGCAATGGTGTGGGACGAGCGCAAGAGACAATTGAATTACTAGAAGATGAGATTGCACTTCTTGACTTAAGATTTGTAAAACCTCTTGATACAGATATGCTGAAAAATTTAAGTAAAAAACATAAAGAGTGGTATGTTTTTAGCGATAGCGTAAAACAAGGTGGTGTACAAAGTAGCATCTTAGAGTTTTTAAGTAGTGAATCAATTAATGATGTACATGTAACAAGTTTTGAGTATGAAGATAATTTTATTACTCATGGGAAAACTGAAGCAGTAGAGAAGTATTTAGAGATATTGCCATCTCAAATTGCTAAAAAAATAGGTGACACAAATAGGAGCTAAACTCCTATTTGAATACTTTCTTTAAATCTTTATTTATAGCATCTGGAATAGTTGCAATTTTCATAAACTCACTCATTGTAAGTAGTGGGTATGCAATTGCTAAGTAATATTTAGGAGCAAGAATTTTTGCTTCGCCTTTTTCAATTAAAACTACATACGGCAAAACCTGAGAGTTTTGAGTTCCAATTTTTTTAGGAAACTTTGATGTTCTATTACCTAGTTTATATCCTACAAGATATTTATCATCAGCTAGTTTCATATCAAACAGAAGACCTTTGCCACCTTTATACTTTTTAGCTTTTTCGACTAATTCAGTACATTTACCTTTTCCAACTACTTCCATGTCCTCATAATAAGGCATAGCAAGCATAAAGTGATAGTCACTTAACTTATCAAAAGCAATCCCCTCATCAGAAGATGTACTCAATTCACCAAATGCTGCTTTCAGTGCATCTGTTGTAGCTTTTACACTCTTCTCATTATAATCATCTTGCAAAAATGCTTTCATGAAGTATCTTGGGTTTGTTACAGATATCAAGCTACGCTCATCATCTACAAGAACTCTTAAGATAGCAGCAAAACCACGATTAGGTTTAGTTGCATCTGCTGCTAAATCACTACTTGTAAAAACAATAGATGTAAACTTACCTTTTTTACCCACTTTATACTCAGTTAGTACTTTAAATCCATTAGAAGTAAGTGCCTTTGAAGTATCACTAACACTCATGTGCTTACCTACTAAATATGCAGATACTATATCATCACTTGCTTGAACACTTCCAAACACTAATAGTGAAATTAGTGCAAAAAAACTAGCTATTTTTCTCATTTTACTTTCGCTCCCATACCTTGCATAAGTTTAATAATCTCTTTATCTAACTCTTTAACTGAGTTAACCATTTTTTTATCTTTAATATTCATAACTGAAACCCAGTTTTGAAGTTTTGGCATACCAATTTTCATAGTATTGCTACCTTTTTCAATATATAGGTACATAGAACATGGCGCAAATACTCCAGCATCAGGACGACCTTGATTAAAGATTCCCTCTGAGAATTTAAAGTGACAAAGTGAATATACAAAATATGCATCATACTTTGAGAAGTCAGCTTCCATATCTTCATATGTCTCTTTAAAGTTTTTATAACCTGCGATTATATATTTATGCTCTTCAAATACAGCTTCAAACTGCTCTTGAAACTCGTCAATAAACTCAGATAGATCATCTCCACGCTCAATTTGCATCTCAAATTTCATCATTGGCTCTTTTGGTAAATTGTCAAAACCTAAGTACTCAACTTTTCCACCAATACTTTTTTGAACTAATGCATCAAGAGGATTAAATGATGCAATGAAAGTTTCACTTATCTTTTTGTCAGTAACACCAACAATATTTAACATCACTTTTGGATCTACATGTCCAACATAAGTTTTGTCTTCAGATTTTCTTTTGTAAATATGAAGATTAAAAGGAGAAAAACCTCCAAGTTCTGGTGCTTTCATTAAAAGTTCACGTAAAACTTCGTCATTTGCTACAGAGAAGAAACCTAAGTTATCTAGACTTGTTGAACCATACTTTTTTGCATATCCATCATTAATACGCTCATGTGGATCTGATAAAACAAAGCCAATATCTTCGATTTGCTCATTAATCATCTTGTTGTAAGCTACCTCTTTGTCGCCTTTAGCAACATTAAATCTTACTGCATCTTGCGCTAAACTTAGTGTTGCGGCTAAAGATATAGCAACCGTACCAATTAATAATTTTTTAATCATTAAGTATCCTTATATTGTAAAATAAATTGAAAAAATTGTATCACATAATCGTGAAATAATTGTATAAAAGAGTGAATAAATCATCTTTATTTGCAGGTTGTTACATTTAATGTAACGAGTTCAAAAAGAAGATAAATTAAACTTATCTTCTTTAGAATTTGAACTTATTTTATAACTAGAATTTAAAGTGTATATCTGCAGTTAGACCATATTGAGAGTGTTCAGCTGAAGCACTTGATGTCATACCCATAGCTTGAGCTGCTGGTGCGCCAGCTTGCATAGCCATGGCTTGAGTCATTGCAGATGTATTAAATGATTCAGTTGCTTTTGGAGAATAAACATAAGCGATATCAATACCGATTTTATCACTAAAGTCATAACCTCCACCTATTGTAAAGTGTTGTTCAATAATTGCTGGGAAACCTGCCATATTAAAATAATTAATTACAGCTCCATCATATTGACCAGTACCCATCATACTTCCTGCAGCCATCTCTTTAACTGGAGATGGAGAGTAGTTATAACCTGCACGAACTGCCCATGAAGTTGCTTGATACTCATACCCTAAAGAATATACATTTTGGTTTTCCCAGTTGAAGTCCTTGTAACCCTTAGCGCTTCCCCATGCAATTTGCTTGTAATCTAATGCTAATGTATTACCACCTAAATTAAATGCAACACCTAAGCCATACTCAGCTGGTTGATCTAAGTGGTCACCAAAACCTAAGCCATTGTTTACACCAAAACTTCTTGTAGCAGTACTAATTTGATCTTTATACTCCATTGCAATTGCACTTTTATATATTGCACCAAAAGATACAAATCCCATGTCATATCCAGCACCTAATTCAAAACCGTAACCTAAATCTTGAGATACACCACTTGGCGCACCAGCTGCACTGTATGCTATAGCTAATGTACCGTATTGAATTACAGGTGCAACACCTACTGAGAAACCATTAGTGTTATATGAGATTGGAACAGAAAATTTCATTAATTGAAGATTAGTTTGCATACCTTGTGTTTGACTAGGATCACCAACTTTTGTTTGGTCACGGTAATCAACACCCATACCAGCTGAACCAAACATTGAGATACCCCATGCAAAATTTTCAGTTACTTGATGAGACATTGCTACAACAGGAATAATATTAGCATCTGCATCGCTCTTAGCATAACCATTTGCAGGCATTCCTACTACAGAGTTTTTAAACTCAACAGTTGGTGAAAAATATGTTCCACCTATCATGCCCTCACTACCTCTAATTAAAGCTGGATTCACTAAACCAGACTCTGCACCATGTGTAATTGCAATACCTGCACCACCCATACCACGCTGTTCTGCACTATAACCAATAAGGTTTGTTCCATTTGTAGCAAATGCTGACGTAGATGTAAGAAGTGCAATAGCACTTAACGCTAATTTTGTATCTTTTTTCATATAGTTTCTCCTTGAGCTAGAAGGCATTCAAGGTGCCTCTTTGTTTAAAACTTCGATAATTATAAGTTAATAATAATAATTTTAAACTTAATCTATTTTTATTTTTACATATAATTTTTTATAATAATAATCACTATTTTTAACATTATATTTGTTTAAATAAATATATAAATACTAATTGATTATATAAATGCGCTTTTTGGCTCCATTATGTAAAATATTTCACTAATTATTATAATATTAACTAAATAGGAGTTTTTATTAATTGAGTAAAAATGAAACAAGTATTAAGTGTAGTATATCTATAAGAAGTCGAGTGCATCTTTAGATAATGAGCTCCAAGGAGATGAGGAGTCACTCTTTATGCTTCTTTCATAATACTCTTTTGCTTTAATGTTATCGTTTTCATCTTGATAGAGTGAGCCTAGTTGATACTCTTGTCTTGCTCTTTCACTTTTTTGTAATATTTACAAAGTCAAGTGTTAATAGAGTCTCTATAGCATCTTGAATTTTATTTAGCTCTTTATATGCACCAAAAAGTGTAAAC
>JAYEGD010000020.1:0-5759 GCA_034658915.1 Campylobacterota bacterium
GTGAAATTGTTATACCCATTACGATTTATTCCTAATTTGTTTTGAGAAGCCAACTACATATTCAGCTCCAGAGTAAAGAGTTAGAGCAACTGCAAACCACAAAAGCTCAGCTCCACCACTCCAATGCATTAGTAAAAAACCAATTGCAAACATCTGAGCAACTGTTTTTACTTTTCCAGCCATAGAAGCAGCAACATCTACTTTTTCACTTACTGCAATTACTCTAATTCCAGTAATGAAAAGTTCACGAATAATAATTAAAAACACAGCCCAAGCAGAAGCCTCACCTTGCGCCATCAAGGCTAAGAACGCAGCCATAACTAACATTTTGTCAGCAAGAGGGTCTAAGATTGCACCAAGCATAGTTTTTTGGTTCCACTCACGAGCAATATAGCCATCAAAAAAGTCGGTTATACTAGCTAAGACAAAAAGTAAAGAGGCACTATAATAACTCCAAGATATATGCCAGCCATTATCAGTAAAAATTTGTGGATTTAAAATAGTGTAAAACATCAAAGGAGCGATTAAAATACGAATAGAAGCAAGTGTATTAGGAAGATTTAACAAATATAACCTTTTTGTAAAAGTGTGTAAGAGTCAATGACTAAACAAAAAAACGCAAGCGTTTTTGAGCCTGACGCTAAGTCAAACCCAGTGTTAACGTAGCCATTAGGGGCTTTGCTCCTAATGGTGTCAAAAACTACTGAAACGTAGTCCCACCATCAACAACAACAGTTTGACCTGTCATCCATGAAGATGCTTCTGAACATAGAAATAGACATGCACCTGTTAAATCTTCAGGTTGTCCCATTCTGCTTAGTGGTGAGCGTTTAACTACTTCACCTTTTACCTCTTCATAGTTTGGAAATGCTTTAAGAGCGTCTGTGTCAATTGGTCCACCACTTACTGCATTTACACGAATACCTTTTTCTCCTAACTCTGCTGCTGCATACCTTACCATCGCTTCTACTGCTGCTTTGTTTGTTCCATGCCCAGCGTAGTTTGGGGTATATACTAAGTTACCTGTAGAGCTCATAGAAATGATACTTCCACCATTTAGCATTCTTTTTGCAGCTTCTTGAGCGCCAACTACAAAAGCATCAACAGTTGCAGTGTAGATGTTGTTTAAACCTTTTGGTTTTAGTCTCATAAATGGTCCAAAACCACCAACAACAGCGCGCCCACTAATAATGGCATTAGAGATGAAAAAATCTACACTATCAAAATCCTCATCATATAGTTTAAATAGCTCTTTATACTCATTTGGTTCTAATATGTTTAGTTTATATGCACGAGCTTTAACTCCAAATTTCTCTTCAACATCTGCGATTATCTCATTTGCTATTTCATCATTTGAATTATAAGTAAAGGCTACATTTGCACCTTTTTGCGCAAATGCATAAACAATAGCTTTACCAATTCCACGAGTTCCACCACTAATAAAAAGATTTTTACCTTGCATCACTAAACTCCTTTAATTTCATAATTTTTCATCACATCTTCAATTTTTTTCATATTTGCAACACTTGGTTGAAGAAGTGGAAGACGGTACTCTAAAGAGTCAATCAGTCCAGCAATATACATAGCTGCTTTAATTGGAATTGGGTTTGCCTCGCAAAAAAGTACTTTGTTAATTGGAAAAAGTTTCTCATTTAGCTCTTTTGCCTCTTTGAATTGTCCATTAAGTGCAAGTTTGACTAAGTTGCTTTTCATGTCTGGAAGTAAGTTTGCAGTTACAGACGTAATTCCAGTTCCACCACTTGCTAAAATTGAGTAATCAATTGCATCATCACCACTAAAAACGCTCAGCTTAGGAGCTAAAGATAGTAGCTCAATAGTTCGCTCTAAACTCCCAGTTGCCTCTTTAATTCCATAGATGTTTTCTACATCATTAAATAGTCTTACAACTGTTTGTGCTTCAATGTCAACGCCAGTTCTCCCTGGTACATTGTAGAGCATAAATGGTAGCTCACTAACAGCTTGAGCAATCGCTTTGTAGTGTTGGTAAAGTCCCTCTTGAGATGGCTTGTTGTAGTATGGACTTACAGAAAATATTGCATCTACTCCACAAGATTGTGCATGTTTTGCAATGTCAATAGCTTCATGTGTTGCGTTACTTCCAGCACCTGCTAAAACTTTTGTTGATGTATTTTTACACACCTCTACCGAAATTTCAATACATCTTTTATGCTCATCATGGCTAAGTGTTGCACTCTCACCTGTTGTACCTACTGGACATACTGCGTCAATACCGTTGTCTATTTGACGCTTAATTAATGCTGCATAACTCTGCTCATCTAGTTTGTTGTTTTTAAATGGTGTAATAAGTGCGGTTGTTGCTCCTGTTACTATTTGCATTACTTCACTCCTTCTTTATCTTTAAGTATTATTGTTGTTGATTTGTCAAAATTAAAATATTTATTTGCTGCAACTTGAAGCTCTTTTGCACTGAGTGCATTTATATTTTTCTCATAGTTTAGAAGTGGCTCTAAGTCGCCTCTTACTAGGTATGAGCCTAGAAGGTTTGCTACAGATGTTGAACTCTCAAGTGAGTAGATAAAGTCTGACTTTGTGTTGATTTTAACACGCTCTAACTCTTTTTTAGAAACCAGTGAACTCTTAAGCTTCTCTATCTCTACATGTAACTCTTTTTCAACCTCTTCAGCTTTTACATTAGGGTTACAAACAGCTAAAAATAGAAACAGCGATGGATCAATTTGTTCCATATTGTAAGCATAGACTTGCTGAACTAACTGTTTTTTATGAACTAACTCACTGTAAAGACGTGAACTTTTTCCAGAGCTTAAAATTTCAGAAATAGCAGATAGTTTTATCTGGTCGCTATCTTGAAAATTTGGAATGTGAAATGCAATTGCAACAATTTCTACTTCACTCTCTTTTTTAATGTTTACTCTTTTAGCACCATCTTGAGCAGGCTCTACAAATTTTACTTTAGGAATTGATTTTGAGCTATTTTTAATGCTCTTAAACTCTTTTTTAGCAGCTTTAAAAACATCTTTTGCCTTAACATCACCAGTAACCATTAAAATTGCATTTTGTGGTTGGTAGTAGAGTTTATGAAATGACTTGATATCTTCAAGAGTCCACGTTTGAATATCATTCATAAAACCAATAGGTGTCCAGTGGTATGGGTGATAAACAAATGCGTTATTAAAAAGTTTAAAGTACAAATATCCAATTGGTGAGTTGTCTGTTCTCCAGCGTCTCTCTTCTGCTACAACGTCACGTTCAGGTTGGAACTCTTTGTCTTTAAGAGCTAGATTTTGCATTAACTCAGCAAATAAAGAGAGTGATTTATCTAAATTTTTTGTACTAGATTTTATGTAGTAGTGAGTGTAGTCAAATGATGTTGAAGCGTTATTAACTCCACCAACACTCTTTACTTCTGTGTCAAACTCGCCAGCTTTTAAATTTTTAGTAGATTTAAAATTCATATGCTCTAACATATGAGCAATACCTGTTTTGCCCATTATCTCATTTCTACTTCCCACTTTGTAAAAAATATCTGTAGAGATAACATTTGAGCCATTTTCCATAGGAACAACGACTATTTGAAGACCATTTTTAAGAGTTTTTGTCTCATATTTTGGAAGTGAAGATGCCATTAAAGCTCCTGCTATAAAAATTATTGATACTATTTTTTTCATTATCTTTTTGAGCCAATAGCTTGAGAAATATGCTCAAATCCATCTTGTTTTAAGTTTTGAATAATGCCATCATTTATGTCACGAATTAGAGTTTGACCATGAAAAACAAGTGCTGAATAGACTTGAACAAGTGATGCACCTGCACAAATTCTTCTGTACGCTTCATCCCCACTGTCAATTCCACCAACACTAATTAGAGTTGTTTTTCCATACAACTCACTAGCAATTGCATCAAAAATTGCAAAACTTTTCTCTTTTAGCACTGCTCCACTAATTCCACCAATATCTGCTGGTTTTGAGACTAGTGAGTAATCTACTGTTGTATTTGTTGCAATTATTCCATCTGCTCCACTTTTAACAGCGAATGAGCATAAATCTACAGCCTCATTTAGCTCCATATCTGGTGCAATTTTTAGTAAAATTGGCTTATTAGTGAGTTTTTTAGAGGTCTCAAAAAGCTCTTTAATAAATGCTTCATTTTGTAAGTCTCGAAGACCTGGTGTATTTGGTGAAGAGATGTTTATTACAATGTAGTCACCCATTGTATGAAGTGCTTGAATTAATCTTGTGTAGTCTCTAATTGCATTCTCTTCAGATGTTTTTTTATTTTTACCAATGTTTACACCTATTGGCGTAGAAAAAGGATAGACTTTTTTTAAGTTCTGCTCTACTACATGTAAACCTTTGTTGTTAAAGCCCATGGCATTTTGAACACTTTGCTCTTCAACGTGTCGAAACATTCTAGGCTTAGGATTACCTGGTTGAGAGAGTGGTGTAAGTGTTCCAATTTCACTAAAGCCAAAACCTAACGCTTGCATGGCACGAACCATAGTTGCATTTTTGTCAAAACCAGCGGCAAGTCCTACAGGGTTTAAAAATTCACGTCCAAATATGTTTTGCGTAAGCATATCATCCATTACAAAATGATTTTTAATCCATGGGTTAAACAGTGGTGGACAAACATTAGCAAGACGTAAAAAGCATTCACCAATATTATGTGCTTTCTCAGGGTCTAATTTGAAAAGTAGAGGTTTTATGTGTCTGTATTCAATCATTAATTACTATCTTTTTTAGTGGGATTATACTAAAAAAATCTTAACTTCTGCTATACTTTCAGATGCTAAAACCTCTAAAACAGCTCAAATCACTACAGCACCAGAGCCTACTGTGTGGCAATACTTTTACTATTTTGTGCTGGAATGTGGCTAAGCTTTCTCAAAAACAATCATTTCAAAAATATTTAGATGAGTTAATTAAGCAACAAAGTGTCGATTTTTTGCTTCTTCAAGAGGTTAAAGAGTCACTTGCTTCTAAAATAAGTATTGATGAATACTCCTATGTCTTATCTGCCAATATGCAGACAAAGAAACATATTTTTGGTGTGTTGAGTGCTTTCAAAATAGCTTGCATTAAAGATAAAACTCTGCTTACTTCTATGCAGGAGTTAAGCTATATGACACATAAAAGCTCTCTTATTACACACCATGTTATGAACACCAATGAAGAGCTAGTTGTTGTGAATTTACACTCAATAAACTTTGTAACAAGTAGCACTTTTAAAAATGAATTGGATAAAATATTATTACATGTAAAAGAGTACTCAGGTGCAATAATTGTAGCTGGTGACTTTAACACATGGAGTAAAAAAAGAGTAGATATTTTAAGAGAATTTAGAACTAAATTGGGCTTAAAAGAGGTACAACTGTGTAACAATAAAATTAAAAAAGTTTTCAACAATAGCTTAGATTATGTCTTTTACAGAGGTTTACATGTAGAGTCATCTAAAGTAATAGATTCAAAAAAAATTTCAGACCATAACCCAATTGTGGTTAAATTTAAAATAGAGGGTATAAATGAGTGAAATAGAAAAAAATAGGAATAATCCGCTTCATGGCATAAAGCTAAAAGATATTTTAGAAGAGTTAGTTAAACATTATGGTTGGAAAAAGTTGGGAAAAATTATAGTTAAGTGCCTGACCATAATAGATGACATATTCAATGAAAAGAGAAGCTATAAGCTGTGAGGCAAAATCTCGCAGTTGCACTTATTGTGCCACAAGAGGTTTTAACGAAGCAGATTGTAGCTTCTCA